>JBKJNL010000050.1:0-2542 GCA_046593615.1 Myxococcota bacterium
TCGTCGGGGCGGAAGCGGCGGCCGCCGGCGACCCACTCGACCATCGAGATGACGGCGATGGCGCCGGGGCGGCACTCGCAGCCCTCGACGACGACGACGCGCAGCTGCACCGGCTCGAAGCCGACGATCAGCACGATCTCGATCTCGCTGCCTTCGGAGAAAAAAGCCGGCAGCGAGCGGACCTGACCGGTGAGTCTCGTGCCGCCGTCGACGACCACGACGTTTCCGCGGTGATCAACGAGCTGCAACATGGCCGGTCTCACCTTGCTCGCGCTGCTGGCGCTGATCGCATCGGTCATCCGTCCTCCGTCGTTGGTGGAGGCTCCCACCGCAGCACCCAGCGTCAACCGGGTGGGCGTCGGCCGCTGACCCACCGGCGGGCTGCCGCGAGCCACGGGCGGCAGGCGGCGCTGTTGCAGCGGCGGGAGGCCTGCTACGACGACGACGTGGACCTCGTGCAGGAGCTCGTCGCAGCGCCCGGACCGGCGGCAGCCCTGGCCGCCGGCTGCTGCGTGCTCGGCTTCGTCGCCGGCTCGATTCCCTTCGGCCTCATCCTGGCCCTGGTCTTTGGCAAGACCGACGTGCGCACGGCCGGCAGCGGCAACATCGGCGCCACCAACGTCGCCCGCGTCGCCGGCAAGAAGCTCGGCGTCATCACCCTGGTGCTCGACGCCCTCAAAGGCGCGCTGCCGGTGCTGCTCGCGACACAAGCGCTCGAGCTCGGGCTCACGCCGCGGGGCACGGCGCTGGTGGGCAGCCTCGTCGGCTTGTGCGCGCTGCTCGGGCACTGCTTCACGCCGTGGCTGCGGGGCAGGGGCGGCAAGGGCGTGGCCACGGGTCTCGGCGTGCTGTTGGCCCTCGAGCCCGAGATCGCCGGCTACGGCATCCTCGCGTTCGCCGTCGCCTTTGCCGCCTCGCGCCTGGTGAGCGTGTCGTCGCTGGCCGCCGCCGTCGTCGTCGTCGCCGCCCTGCTGGTGCGCGGTCCGGTCGACGCCGCCGTGGTGCCGCTCGTGGCCTGCCTCGTCGTCATCGCCTTGCGCCACGTCGAGAACGTGCGCCGCGTGTTTCGCAAGCAAGAGCTCAAGCTGTGAGCGGGTACCGCGACATCAAGCAGGTCGTCGTCGACGCCCGGCCGAAGCGAAACGCCGGCCGCGCCCACCTCTACGCCCTCGAGATCCCCACCTCGGTCATCGTTGGTTGCGTGCTCGGCAAGCTCGCCGACGACCACTTCGGCATCGGCCCCTGGGGCTTCGTCGTCGGCCTGTTGGCCGGCCTGGCCTCGGCGGTGCGCAGCATCGTGCGCCTGGTGGCCTGGCAGAAAGCCAACGACGAATTCGACGACGCCGAATCCACCAAGGCAGCCGCCCGCGCCGGCCCCCCACCCGGAGGCCCCGATGGCCCGACCTGATGACGCCGCCACCGGCAAACACGACACCGCCGGCGAACACGCCGACGGCGACAAAGATGACGCCGACAAAGACGACTGGGGCTGGACCGAAGATCCCGACGCGCCAAAGACCGTCGAAGCCACCCTCGACGCCATGGGCGCCGACCTGCGCAAGCTCACGCGCTCGAGCCTCATCGCCACCCTCGGCGTCGCCCTGGTGCTGCTGCTCGTCGAGGCCAACGCCGGCGCCGGCTTCAAGGTCACCACGGGGTTCCTGCTCGGCGGCGGCCTGGCGACCGTCAACCTGTGGATCCTGGCCGGCGGCTACTTCGCCGTCGTCGACCAGCGGGCGACCATCCCGCGGGTGCTGTTGTCGACGGTGGGCTCCCTCGCCGCACTGCTCGGCGTGGCCTTGTGGATCATCCTCTCCCACCCCGAGTGGAGCCTCGGCTTCGGCCTCGGCCTCGCCGTCCCCGCCCTCGGCGGCATCTTGTACGCGCTGCAGAACAAGGCCCCGAACCAGCCGTAGACGCCGGACCTCGACCGACAGGGGCGACGTCCACGTCGTCCGTCCTCACCGTTGCCGGGGTCGATGCCGGCGGCCGATTTCTGGAGGACTGGCTCCAGCCGGCGCAGAGTGGATCCACATGGAGCCACGCGCATGAAAAGCCACCCGTCCTTTGAGCGCCACCTCGACATCCACGACTTCCAGAAGATGGTCGACAGCCTCTGCCAGTCGGCTGCGGCCGACTTCGTCGAAGCCCGCGACCGCCTCGAGAGCCTGCGCCGCCGCGGGCCCGACGACGACCGCGACGCCGAATAAGCACATTCGTATCGGGTCGGGCTGCCGCCCCTGAGCCCACTCGCCCCGGCTTGGCCGTCGTCGTCACCGCGGCGGGACGCAGCCAAAGGCGACCGAGCCCCGGGCCCACGCGACGTCGTCGTGGCTGGCAGAATCGCCGGCGTCGCGTCAGGTGCCCTGGCACCCGAGGCACGCCCAGGCTGTCCGGGTTCGTCGTCGACCACGCCGCGGCCATCAACCACAAGCCGGGCTTGCCGCGTCGCCGTGGTTTGGTGCATCGTCCGCCGCCATGACTGATGACGAGGCCGCGACATGACCGACCCCGCCGGCAAAGAAAACGCCGCCGACAAAGC
>JBKJNL010000220.1:0-7756 GCA_046593615.1 Myxococcota bacterium
CGCCTTCGCCTTCACCTTCACCTTCTCCTTCGCCCTCTCCGACGGGCGCTTCGCCTTCGCCCTCGCCTTCTCCGACAGGCGCTTCGCCTTCGCCTTCGCCACCAGCTTCGCCCTCGCCCTCGCCTGCAGCTTCGCCTTCGCCTTCGACCGGCAAGCCACCTTCGCCTTCGCCTTCGCCCGTGGACGGGGGAACGTCGTCGACGAGGAGGGGGCAGGCGGTGAGGGCCAGGGGAAGGAGCACGACGGAGAGGAGGCGCATGGGCAAAGGATGCCCGCGTCGTGCGGTCACGCAATCAGGGCCCGCAATCAGGGCCCGCAATCAGGGCACGCCATCAAGGGCTGGCGACGCCGACGATGGTCTTTCGCACCGGTCCGGTCATGAAGATCGGCTGCTCGAGATCGGCGACGGTGATGCGGAGCGGGCCACCGGGCAGGTGCACCGTCGTGGTCCCCGGCGCGACCACGCCGTGCTTGACGAGGGCGGCGACGACGCCGCAGGCGCCGGTGCCGCAGGCCTGCGTGAGGCCGGCGCCGCGCTCCCAGACGATGACGTCGACGGTGGTCGCGTCGCGCTTGACGACCCACTCGACGTTGGTGCGCTCGGGAAAGACCGCGGCGTCGAGCTCGATCAAGCGGCCGATGCGGGCGGCGTCGTCGAGAGAGGGCAGCGCGTCGACCTCGAGGATCACGTGGGGGTTGCCCATCGACACCGTCGTCGCCCGGTCAAAGCCGTGCAGCGGATCGCGCGACAGCGCCCGGGGAAACTGGCGCAGCGACGCAAACGCCGCCCGACCCATGTCGATGGTGACGGCGTCGAGCTCCGGCGTGACGCGCACCGTGCGCGGGCCGGCGTCGGTGTCGACGATGACGTCGTGGTCGACGGCGATGCGGCCGCTCTCGGCCAGGTGGCGGGCCACACAGCGCAGGCCGTTGCCGCACATCTCGGGCACGCTGCCGTCGGGGTTGGTGATGTGCATGCGGAAGCGATCGCCGTCGGGCGTCTCGGCCAGCGCGGCCCCGGAGCGGGGCGCACGCGTCACCGTCAGCACGCCGTCGCCGCCGACGCCCTTGTGGCGGTCACACAGCGCCTGGCGGGTGGGCAGCGGCAGCAAGACGTTGTCGATGACGACGAAATCGTTGCCGGTGGCTTCGAGCTTGGTGAAGGGAAACACGGCGCCGTCCTATCAGCGGCAGGAATGCAACGCACCGATCGGTCGATGTCTCCTTCAGATTCGCTTGCGCGGCCCGCGCTGTGTTTTTTGAACAATTCAGCAGTTCGCGGTGATCGTTCCGCCATGCGAACGCACGTCTGGATCCTGGTCTTTCCGTTGCTCGCCGGCTGCTCCGACTTCGTGGTCGACGACCACCCGGCCCCCCCGTCGACGCAGGCGCTGCTCGGCGAGGATGGCGCGCTGGTCGTGCCCGGCGGCACCACCGTCGTCGTCAACGCCTATGCCGTGCTGGCCACCGATGTCGCCGCTGGCGCCGCGTCCTTCTCGGTCACCAACGTGGCTGATCTCGCCACGGCCGGCCTCGGGCCGGTCGGTGCCGGCGACCTGCTGATGCTGATCCAGATGCAAGGCGCGACCATCACCACCACCGACAACGCGGCCTACGGCACGGTCAGCGTCGGCGGCGCCGGCCTCTACGAGCTGGTCAGCGTGGCGAGCGTTGCCGGCAACGCCATCACCGTCAGCGCTGGCTGCGCGGGCCTCGACAACGCCTACAGCGTCGCCGGCCACACCCAGGTGGTTCGCGTACCGCAGGTCACGCGCCTCGACGTCGGCAACGGAGCCGTCGTCACCGCTCCCGCCTGGGACGGGTCCCGCGGCGGCGTCGTCGTCATCCACAGCACCGGCGCAGCGAACTTCGCCACCACCGGCGCCATCGACGTCAGCGGGCTCGGCTTTGTCGGCGGGCAGCGCGACGACGGCGCGCCCGCCCTGAACGTCGCCGGGTTCCGCAGCGCGGCCAACACCGCCGGCGCCGAAAAGGGCGAGTCGATCGCCGGCTCGACGACGACGTACGACAGCCTCGGTGGTCGCTTCGGGCGCGGCGCCCCGGCCAACGGCGGCGGCGGCGGCAACGGGGATCGCGGCGGCGGCGGCGGCGGCAGCAACGGCAACTCCGGCTTCGCCTACGACGGCCGCGGCGTCATGGACGACGACTTCGAGCCCGGTTGGCGCGCCGAGGTCGGCCCGGCATCGGCGTTGTCGACGTCGTCGGGCGGCGGTCGCGGCGGCTACACGCGCTCGACGCGCCACCGCGACGCCACCGCCGAAGGGCCCGGCGACACCAGCTGGGGCGGCGACAACCGCCGCAACAACGGCGGCCTCGGCGGACACCCCCTCGATCCCGTCGCCGGCGATCGCCTGTTCTTCGGCGGCGGCGGCGGCGCAGGCGACGGCAACGGCGGCGCGGCCGGCAACGGCGGCAGCGGCGGCGGCATCGTCGTCTTGATGGCCGGCAGCGTCGACGGAGCCTCGTCGTCGGGCCTGCGGGCCAACGGGCGCGCCGGCGGCTCGACCCAATCGCCGCACAACGCCGGCGGTGGCGGCGGCGGCGGCGGCGGCTCCATCGTCGTCCACGCCGGCACCGAGGTCGGCGTCGGCGGCAACGTCAACGGCATGGCCCTCAAAGCCCGCGGCGGCGTCGGCGGACGCCAGCTGCTCGCCAACGCCAACCTCGTCGCCGACTGCACGCTGAACGCCGTCCTGGGCAACTGCGAAGCCGAAGGACCGGGCGGCGCCGGCGGCGGCGGCTTCGTGGCCCTCGTCGGCGGCAGCGCGGCCATCTCCGTCGACGGCGGCGACCGCGGCGCCGGCGGCAACGGCGGCACCACCATCTCGCAGGGCGTGGCCGAATTCCCGCCCAACGGCGCCACGCTCGGCGGTCCCGGCACCCTGGTCACCGGTGCCTTTGACCTGCCCTTGTGCTCCGTCGGCGACGTCGCCGTGTCGTTGGCGCGCCAGCCGGCGTCGGTGGTGCCTGGTCAGAGCGTCACCTGGACCGTCGCGGTGCGAAACCTCGAGAGCTCGACCATCGTCGACATCGACGTCGACGACGTCTTTCCGGGCGCGGTGTCTGGCGTGACCTGGACCTGCACCGCCAGCGCCGGCAGCACGTGCCCCGGCGGCAGCAGCACGGCGAACGGCAGCGGCGACATCGACGCGCGCGTGACGCTGCTCGGCGGCGGGACCGCGACCTTTGTCGCCACCGGCTTCGTCGACGCCGCGGCCACCGGCGGTCTGGTGAACACGGCCACAGCGACGACACCGGCCGGCCAGCTTGATCCGGTCGCCGGCAACAACAGCGCCACCGACTCGACGACGCTGGTGCCGACCTCTGACGTCGGCGTGACGCTGTCCGACAACCCCGACCCTGTCGACGAAGACGGCTCGCTGACCTTTACGATGATCGTCACCGCGGCCGGTCCATCGGTGGCCACCGGTGTCACCGCGACGCTGACGCTGCCGGCTGGCGTGGTGTTCGACAGCGCGACCCTCGGGTGCAACCGCGACGGCCTGGTCGTCACCTGCCCGGTGGGCAGCCTGGCGCCGGGTGGCAGCGCCACGCTGTTTGTGGGCGTGCGCGCCCCCGACGACGGCAGCGCGTTGTCGACGACGGCCGCGGTCACGAGCGGCGTCACCGACAACGCCGCAGCCAACAACAGCGACGTCGAAGGCACGACGGTCAACGCCCAGAACGACGCGCCCACGCTGGTGTTGCCCGGCCTGCAGAGCACCAGCGAAGACGTCGAAATTGTCTTTGCCGGCAATGAACGCATCGCGGTCGTCGACGTTGACGAAAACGGCGGCACCATCGAGGTCTCGCTGTCGGCGGCCAACGGCCGCCTGTCGCTCTCGCGAACCACCGGGCTCACGTTCACCACTGGCGACGGCGACAACGACGGCAGCATGGTCTTCACCGGCACGCTGGCCGCCATCAACGCCGCCCTCGACGGCCTGCGATTCGGCCCCACGCCCGACACCAGCGGCGTCACCGCGGTCTCCATCGTCGTCGACGACGGCGGCAACACCGGCGCGGGCGGCGCACAGCGCGTGGCCGGCTCGGTCACAATCGACGTCGCGCCGGTCAACGATCCGCCCAACGCCGTCAACGACTCGTTCAACGTGCTGACCGATGGCGGCGCCCAGGTCCTCGACGTCGCGCGCAACGACAGCGGCGCCCCCGACGTCGGCGAGACCCTCACGGTCACTGCGGTCGGCACTGCGCAGAACGGCGTGGTCGTCGTCGGCACCGGCGTCGACAGCGGCGTCGTGCGTTACACGCCCGCCGCCGGCTTCACGGGCGTCGACGCGTTCACCTACACCATCGCCGACGACGACGGCGTGACCGACACGGCCACGGTCTCGCTCATCGTCAGCGACGACCCCAACAACGGCGACGACGATCTCGACGACGACGGCGTTGACAACGGCGCCGAGGCCGTCGCCGGCACGAACCCCCTCGACCCCGACTCCGACGACGACGGGGTGGGCGACGCCGCCGAGATCGGCGACCCCGCCGATCCCACCGACAGCGACGGCGACGACATCATCGACGCCCTCGACGGCGACGACGACGGCGACGGCATCCTCACCGTGGCCGAGGTGCGCGACGGACAGGAGCAGGGGGATGACGACCCCGACGGCGACAACCTCCCGGCGTTCCTCGACCTCGACAGCGACGGCGACACCGTGCCCGACGAGATCGAAGGCCGCGGCGATCGCGACGGCGACGGTGTGCCCAACTACCTCGACAAAGACAGCGACGGCGACGGCGACCCCGACGAGGACGAGGGCGCGGGCGACGACGACGGCGACGGCATCGCCAACTTCCTCGATGATGACGACAACGACGGTCCCGACGGCGACACCGACGACGACGGCCTCGACAACGACGTCGAAGACGCCGTTGGCACCGACGCGGAAGACGCCGACAGCGACGGCGACTCCCTCGGCGACGCTGACGAGATCGGCGACCCCGCCGACCCCACCGACACCGACGGCGACGGCGTCATCGACCCCAACGACGCCGACGACGACGGCGACGGCATCGGCACCGGCACCGAGGTCGCTGACGGCGCCGACGTCGGCGACAACGATGTCGACGACGACGGCCTGCCGAATCACCTCGACACCGATGCCGACGGCGACGGCTTCGGGGACGGCGACGAGGGCCGCGGCGACGCCGACGACGACGGCGTGCCGGCCTACCTCGACGACGACGAAGGGCTACCAGCCGAGGGCGAGGGGGAGGGCGAAGGCAACGAGGGCGAGGGCGAGGGCGAAGGCAACGAGGGCGAGGGCGAAGGCAACGACGATGCCGACGGCGACGGCATCCCCGACGACCTCGAAGCCGCCGGCGGCGGCTGCCACGGTTGCTCCTCGTCGACGGGCGCCGATGCTGTGCCGTTCCTGGCGGTGCTGGGCCTGCTGGTGCTGCGACGTCGCCGCGCGCTCGCCGCATCGGCGGTCCTAGTGGGCTTGCTGCTGACAGCGCCCGCGGCCCGGGCGCAGGTCGGCGCGTTTTCGGTCGAGCGCTTTCACCCCACCGTCGACTCCCGCGGCTTCCTCGATGTCGACAGCGGCACCGTCGGCGAGCACGGCCAGATCGACGGCGGCGTCGTTCTCGGCTACGCCGCGAACCCGCTCGTGCTCTACGACAAAAACGGACAACGGGTTGGCTCGCTGGTCGGCAATCGACTGCATGGCAGCTTCACGGGCGCGCTGTCGCTTTTTGATTGGGTGCAGCTGGGCATCGAGGTGCCGGTGGTGCTGTTCCAGAACCGCGACCTGTCGCAGGTGAACGCCGCCCTCGACAAAGAAGACCCCTTGTTGCCTTCGGGCGTCGGCGACGTCCGGCTGGCGCCGCGCCTGCGGGTGTTTCGCGTGCGCGACGGCGTCTTTGCCGACATCGCCCTGCAGGCCACGCTGGGTGTGCCGACGGGCTTCCCGAAGGAGAATTATTTCAGCGACAACCAGATTACGTTCACGCCAGCGGTGCTCATCTCACGTGACATCGGAGATGTGACGTTGGCGGGCAATCTTTCCTGGGTCGTGCGGCCCGAGGAGGCCGAGGCCCAGCAGCTGGTCGTCGGCCAGGAGGTCATCGCCGAAGCCGGCGTGAAGTACTCGCTGTCCTCGCTGCTCCAGATGCCGGTCTCGCTCGACGCCGCGGTGCGCGGCGGCACCTACGTCGCCGACCCCTTTCGCGCCTGGAACCAGGTGCCGGTGGAGCTGCTGGCCGGCGGCGCCTGGCGCATCACCGACGTCGTCGAGCTGTGGGGCGGGGGCGGCGTCGGCGTCGTCTCCGGCTTCGGCGTCCCCGACGCGCGCGCGCTGGTCGGACTGCGCTACGTGCCGCCGCCGGGCGACCAGGACCACGACGGCATCTTCGACCGCGATGACGCCTGCGTGCAGCAGCCCGAAGACAAAGACGGCTTCGAAGACAGCGACGGCTGCCCCGAAGACGACAACGATCGCGACGGCATTCGCGACGACCTCGACGAATGCAAAGACGTCCCTGAAGACCGCGACGGCCATGAGGACTGGGACGGCTGCCCCGACAACGACAACGACGGCGATGGCGTCGTCGACGGCAACGACACCTGCCGCGAGGTGCCCGAAGACAAGGACGGCTTCGAAGACGAAGACGGCTGCCCCGAAGCCGACAACGACAAAGACGGCGTCGCCGACCGCGAAGACAAGTGCCCGAACGAAGCCGGCATCTTTGAGAAGCAGGGCTGCCCGAGCCGCGACCGCGACAAAGATGGCATCGAAGACGAGGTCGATGACTGCCCCGACGTCGCCGGCCTGCGCGTGTTCAAGGGCTGCGCCGATCGCGACAAAGACGGCATCCCCGACCCCGCCGACCAGTGCCCCGACCAACCCGAGACCATCAACGGCGTCGACGACGAAGACGGCTGCCCCGATCAGGGCGAGTCCAAGGTGCGCATCACGGCGACCAAGGTCGAGATCCTCGAGAAGGTCTTTTTCGAGTTCGACAAGGCGAGCTTGCAGGGTGACCGCAGCAACGACCTGCTGAACCAGGTGTCGGCGTTGTTGCGCGCCAACCCGCAGGTCACGCGCATTCGCATCGAGGGGCACACCGACGACAAGGGCAACGATGGCTACAACCTCGAGCTGTCACAGGCCCGCGCCGAGACCGTGCGCACCTATCTGGTGGGCCGCGGCATCGACCTGGCGCGCCTCGACGCTGTCGGCTTCGGCGAGACCCGCCCCATCGACAGCAACAAAAAGGAAGCCGGCCGCGATCGCAACCGGCGCGTGGAGTTCACCATCGTCGACGTCGACGGCAAGCCCATGGCTCCGTGATGTTGGCTGGCTGAGCCACGGCCCCCGAACCCACAGGGGCTCGGGGGCCGTGTTGTTTCTGCTCGGGCCGATGGGGCGCTCCGCGGTCGCCGGCTCAGGTGCGCGGCGCGCGCGGCGTGACGGGCGGCGACGCGGTCGGAGCCGACGCCGGCATCGTCGGGACCGCTGACACCATCGTCGACAGCGAGGGCACGCCCACGCTCGAGCCGCCCTGCACGGGCAGGTCGCCGCCGAAGATCTCCGTCCACTTCACACGGGCCGTGAGCTGCATGAGCAGGAACAGCGTGACGACCGCACCAATGGCGATGGTCAGGCCGCTCTGCCCTTCGCGAAAGAACGCGAGCGAGAAGCCGACCAGGAAGACCATCTGCGCCGTGCCGGCCTGGAAGAACGCCACCTTTGCGCCCTGGACAATC
>JBKJNL010000251.1:0-3336 GCA_046593615.1 Myxococcota bacterium
ATGTTCTTTGCCCTCGCGGGCGCCCTTTTTCCGCTGCGCTCCGCTCGCGATGAAGCAGCAAAATCAACATCTGGAATGAGCTGACGACGCACACTGTGACGTCGTCCGCGACGAGAAAGAGCCCCGGTCCGGGGCTCTTTTCCTGCGTCTACGCCGAGAACGCGTCCCTGACGTGGAAGACCTCGGTGCGGGTGACCGCGACGACGTCGAAGCGGGCCCGGGCGGTGGGGGCGTGCCGCGCCAGCCAGGCCGAGGCCCCGCGGATGAGCTTCTGCTGCTTCGACGCCGACACGCTCTCGAGGGCCTCGAGCCGCGTCTTGCGCTTCTTGACCTCGACAAACACGACGACGTCGCCGTCTTTGACGACCAGGTCGAGCTCGGCGTGGGCGATGACGACGTTGACGGCGACGACGACGCAGCCGCCGGCGACGAGGCAGGCGGCGGCGCGGGCTTCGGCGTCGTCGCCCTTGACCTGCTGCTGTGTGCGCCGTCGAGGTCCGCTGCGGGCGGGCGGCGCTGCGCTACGCGTTGCCAACCAGCGTCTCCGG
Organism: Myxococcota bacterium; assembly: GCA_046593615.1. Lineage (GTDB taxonomy): Bacteria > Myxococcota > UBA727 > UBA727 > VGSZ01 > VGSZ01. The sequence continues at coordinate 549 of JBKJNL010000251.1, forward strand.
CAAGGCGGCGCCGGGCGGCGGCAGGGCCCCCGCATCGAGCAGGCCGTCGAGCAGACCCAGGCCGGCGGGCCCCGACGACGACGAATTCGCCGGCGAAATCAAAGCCGACGACGTCAATGCCGACGACGCTGCCGACGCCGCGGCGACGGCGTCTCTGACCGGGGCAAACGAGCGGCGGTGCAGGGGGCAGGGGCCGTGCTGCCGCAGCGCCTCGAGGTGCTTCGGCGTCGGGTAGCCCTTGTGCACGTCGAAGCCGTAGACGCCGTGCGCGAGGTGCTCGTCCTTCATGCGGCGGTCGCGGGCCACCTTGGCGAGGATTGACGCCGCCATGATGGGCCGGCTCTTGGCGTCGCCACCGATGAGCGTGCGCTGCACGACGTGGGCGGGCAGGGGCGCGCGCTGGTTGCCGTCGAGCAGCGCGCCCTTGAGTTGGTTCTGCGGGCCGAGCTTGACCTGCAGCATCCGCTCACAGGCATCCAGCGCGATGGCCATGGCCTCGAGGGAAGCCCGCAGGATGTTGATCTCGTCGATGCGCGGCGCCTCGACGACGGCGATGCCCCAGGCGACGGCTTCGCGTTGGATGACCGGGAACAGCGCCTCGCGGGCGGCTTCGTCGAGGGCCTTGGAGTCGTTGAGCGCCAGCAGGCACTCGGGCAGCGGATGCGGCAACACCACGCAGGCGGCGACGACGGGGCCGGCCAGGGGTCCGCGACCGGCTTCGTCGAGGCCGGCCACCGGACCCGCCAGATCCCGCGCCATCAGCACCGCCGGATCTTCGTCGTCGACGAGGAACAACGCCGGCTGCTCGGGCTTCGGCTTCTTCAAGCCCCGCGCCGCCCGGGGAGCGCGGGAAAATTCGGAGCCCGCCGCGTCGTTCTTCTTGGTCGCCATCGACCCGGACGCTACACCGCAGGCGCCTCCTGTCGCCCCGCACGTCGACTGACTTTCGGGACGACAGGAAGAGCCGCGACAGCGGCATTTTTTCGATGCCAGGTTCCTTCAATCCCCGACCAACAGAGGCTCCCGGAAACTTGCTGACGCCCCTGTCGTCGGTATCTTGTGCTCCGTTCCGGGGCTGCTAGACCCGCTCGCTCCATTTCAGATCCCCCGAGCTTTCACGTCGCCGTCGCCGTCGTGAAGCCGCTCGTGCCGCTTCCCCCGCTCCAGGGCCGCCAGGCCCAGCTCAGAAGAAGAAGTACCGATGGCCACGACCGCAAAGACGCAGAGCAAGCCTGGCAAGTCCGCCGGCGCCCCCGTTCACCAGGGAGCTGGCCACCGCGGTGCGGGCAAGCCCGGCAAGGCGCCGCCGGCGAGCGCAAAGTCTGAGAGGTCCGACAAGCCCGCAAAGGCCGTGGCGACGGCCGCCTTTGACTTCGTCGTCCCCGACACCAGCCGCTCGCGCCCCGCTCGTCGTCGTGGCGGTGGTGACGGCACCACCGCGCCGCGGCGCGCCGCCGGCACCAAGAAGACCGTCGAAAAAGCCGAGCCCGCAGCGCGCGCACCGTCACGGCCGATGTCCGAGCGCAAAGAGATGAAGCGCCTCGTCCTGCGCGGCAAAGACAAGGGCTTCGTCACCTTTGACGAGATCAACGAGTCGATGCCTCCCGACGTCACCACGATGCTCCTCCTCGAGGACACCATCGCGCTGCTCGCCGAAAACGAAGTCGAGGTCGTCGACGACGCCGTCAAGCTCGGTGAGGCCCAGGCGCTCCCGGTCAAGGGCCAGCTCGTCGAGAGCACCGAGACGCAAGAAGAGACCGTCGACTACGCCGAGATGTCACGCGGCAACGACCCCGTGCGCATGTACCTGCGCAAGATGGGCAGCGTCTCGCTGCTCACCCGCGACGGCGAAGTCGAGATCGCCAAGCGCATCGAAGAAGGCGAGCTCGAAGTCCTCGACGCCGTCCTCGGCACGCCCATCTGCCTGGCCGAGATCCTCGACCTCGGTGACCGCCTCCGCAAAGGCAAGATCCGCGTCAAGGAGATCGTCAAGGAGAACGAGTCCGGCGAAGACGGCCAGACCCTCGAGTTCGACGAGCCCAAGGTCACCGAGCGCGCGCTCAAGATCGTCGGCACCCTGCAGCGCCTCAAGAAGGACCACGACGTCGTCCTCGAAGAGCTGCAAGATCCGAAGCTCGGCGTGAAGCGCAAAGACGAAGCGACGAAGCAGGCGGCCCAGCTGCTGTCCGAGGTCGTGGCCGAGCTGCGCGACCTGAAGATCAACAAGCGTCAGATCGACCGCATCGTGCAGCGCATCAAGGTGCTCGTGCGCCGCGTGAACAAGGCCGAGTTCGAGGTGCAAGCCATCGAGCGCCAGGCCAACGCCGACACGATGGTCGTGAAGACCGAGCTGCGAAAGGCCCGCGAAGACGAGAGCCTCTTGCACCGCCTGGTCAAGAAGTGGGGCGCCGACGTCGACACCCTGCTCGAGTGGGACCGCACGATCGCCATGGCGATCAACCGCGTGAAGCGCGTGCAGGAAGAGGCCGCCATGGACCTCGAGACCCTGCGCGAGGCCTACCGCCGCATCCAGAAGGGCGAGCGCACCGCCGAGCGCGCAAAGGCCGAGCTCGTCGAAGCCAACCTTCGCCTCGTGGTTTCAATTGCCAAGAAATACACGAACCGTGGCCTGCAATTTTTGGACTTGATTCAAGAGGGCAACATCGGCCTGATGAAGGCCGTCGACAAGTTCGAGTACAAGCGCGGCTACAAGTTCTCGACCTACGCGACGTGGTGGATCCGCCAGGCGATCACCCGCGCGATCGCCGACCAGGCCCGCACGATCCGC
>JBKJNL010000343.1:0-3707 GCA_046593615.1 Myxococcota bacterium
GGCGATGAGCGGCTTCCAGTTGACGACGGCATCGGCGACGACGTCGGGGGGCGCCACGGGCGTCGACGGCGTCTGCGCGAACGGGTTGGCCTGCTCCTGCGTCTCGAGGGCGTGCGGCTTCATGCGGCCGGCGCTGAGCGCACCCGGCACGCCTGGCGCGGGGAACGCTCCGCCCGTCGCCGGCGACGCGGGCCCGGTGATGTCGGCGTTGACCGGTGCACGCGGCGCCGGAAACGACGGCTCCGACGACATCGCGCCGCCGGGATCGTCTTCCATCATCGCGGCCATGACGGGGTCGAACGCGGCGGGCGCGGGCGGAGCCTGCGGCCGCGACGGAGCCGGGGGAGCCCGACCCGAGGCCGGCATCGACGGAGACGCGGCCAACGGCTCATCCATCGCGGGCGGACGCTGGCCGCGGTTTGGTTTCGACGGCGCCGCAGGAGGCGGGGGCGGCGAGCCCGGCGTGAAGTACGGATTCTCGGCGCCGACCAGGGTGCGGGCGTCGTCGTCGTCCTCCTCGTCCTGGTTGCCGCCGTAGAGCGACACGTCGTCGTCGCCAGCGGCGTCGGTCACCAGCTTCTGCGGCGGCGACGTCTGCTGCTTCGACTGCGACCTGGCGAGATTCGGGTCGGTGGGCTGCTGGCCGAGCGCCATGCCGGCGGCGCTGGCCTCGATGACAAACGTCTTGTCTTCGTTGAATTCTTCGGCGCCGTCGTCTTCGATCATCGGCTGCGGCGCGGGCGCCAGCCGGTTCTTCGCCGACGCCGACAACGACGGCAGCGGGGCCTGCGGCTGCGGCTGCGGGCGCTGCCCCGGCAACGGCATCACGGTGGAGGTCTGCGGCGCGCCCTTCTCTTTGACGTCGTCGGGGTTGATGCGCAGGAACTCTTCGAGCTTGGAGCGCTCGGAGGCGACCTCGACGGCGTAGACCTCCTTCATCGCCATCGACAGGCGGCGGGCGTTAAAGGCGCCGGCGCTGTCGTTGATGAACGCCTGCAAATCGTGCGCGAGCTCCGAGGCCCATTGGTATCGATCTTCGACCTCGCGAGCGAGGGTCTTCAACACAATCGCTTCAAGCTGAGGCGAGATCTTCTTGTTGAAAGAGGTCGGCGGAATCACGTCGGCGTTGCGCACCCTCTCAAGGGTCGAAAAATCGCTTTCACCAATAAACAAGCGCTCGCCGGTGAGCATCTCGTACAGCAGCACGCCGGTGGCAAAGATGTCGCTGCGCCGGTCGATCGGCAGGCCCCGCACCTGCTCAGGCGACATGTAGCCGAATTTACCTTTGAGAACACCGGCTTGCGTCTTGCTTGCCCGGTTGGCCGCCTTTGCGATACCGAAGTCGATGACCTTGACCTCACCCTCGTAGCCGACCAGCACGTTCTGCGGGCTGACGTCGCGGTGGATGATGTTCATCGGCTGACCCTGGGGGTCTTTTCGCCGGTGCGCGTAGTCGAGGCCTTCGGCGGCTTTCGCTGTCACATAGGCCGCCTGTGGAATGGGCATCAACTGCCCACTGGCCCGCAGCCTGTCGAGGATCCCACGCAGATCGCGCGATGGGATGTACTCCATCGCAATGTAATAATGTTCGCCGTGTTTTCCGAGCTCGTAGATCTGGACGATGTTGGCGTGGTTCGGCTGCACCGCGATGCGGGCTTCGTCGATGAACATCCGGATGAACTCGTCGTCCTCGACGAGGTTCGGCAGGATGCGCTTGATGGCGAGGATGCGTTCGAAGCCGGCGACGCCGAACGTCTTGGCCTTGAACACCTCGGCCATGCCGCCGACGTTCACGCGCTCGAGGAGCACGTATTTGCCGAACTTGCTGGGGAAGCTCATGCCCGTACCCTAGTCGCCGTCGTCGTCGTTGGTCCACTCTCCCTGCCTGTGTCTCCTGGCATTGTTGGTGTGCTTTCGGCTTGTTTTTGGGATTTGCACCTGCTTTTCGGCGCGATCGAGCCCGACGACGACAACGACGACGACAAAAGAAAACTGCGCTCCCGCCAGAGGCAGGAGCGCAGCTCGACAAACCAGGAGGCGCAGCTCAGTAGCCGCGGCGCAGACGGACCTCGAGGCGCTTCAAGTCCTCGTTGATGCGCACGTACTGCGTCTGTCCCTTCTCGGACGCAAGCTGCGCCTTGACCTTGTCGGCCCAGGCCACGCCATCCTTGGGCAGGCGCCGCAACACACCCATGATCGCCGCGTAGCGGACCTCGTTGTCCTTGTCGGTCAACGCGTTGTTCAGCAGCGCATCACGGCTCTCGTCGGTGTTGATCCACAGCAGCTCGTAGGCGGCGCGGTCACGCACGAGGGCGTTTGGATCCTTGAGCTTCTCGGTCCAGCAGCCCACGCCTTTGCCGTCGCAGTCTTTCGCGGTCTGGATGCGCGCGATCTGCTTCGTCATCTCGTCTTTGAGCTTCGGGTTCTTCTCGTCGGCCGCGGCCTTTGTGAAGGTCTCGACGTCGGCGCCGGGCGCGACGCGCGTGTAGTGGAGCAGGCGGGCCTTTCTGACCTGCAGCTCGTTGAACTTGCACTGGTCGTCGGTGTTGTCTTGCGCCTTGCAGTTCTTCAGGAAGCCGTCTGACGACGTCATCGCCCACAGCGGGCCGGCGATTTCTTTGTGGCCCATCTGCACGAGCGCCGCGAGCGCGTGCTCGGACTGGCTGATGTCGACGTTGTCCATCTGCTTCTTGAGACCCGCCGTGACGACGTCGAGGCCGATGCGGCCGGCGGCGCGCTGGCCTTCGATGCGCAGCAGCGCCGGGCCGGTGGTGCTGCCTTCGGTGTTGGCGGCCTCGGCGATGAGCGGGAACGTCGAGGGATCGGCGAGGTCGCCGTAGACGACGACGGCCTTTGTCTTCTGCACCAGCGGGTCGATGTGCAGCTGCTCGATGGGCTTGAAGCTGGCGTCCCAGATTTGCTTCAACACGGGCAGCGCGCCCTTGCCGATGATGAACAGGCCGTAGCTCGACTCGCGGTAGAAGCTGACGCCGTCGCGCTCGAAGAACAGCAGCTTGCCGAACACTTCGGCGGCGGCGGGGTCGCCAATCTTGATGAGCGCCTCGGTGGCGTTCTTGACCATGAAGTTGTTGGGGTGGCCGTCGGCGATCGCGACGAGGTCTTTCACCGCGTCTTTGGCCTGCAGGTCGCCGAGCGCCACGATGGCCGCGAGCTGCACGTCGAGGCTGTTGCTGTTGGCCAGCGTCCGCGCGGCGTCGATGACCTTCGTGTTGGCGGCCACGGCCGGCGTGGTCTGCGACAAGCGCGTCAACGCTTTGACGGCTTTTTCGTTGGTGTTGGCCTTGATGCGGCCCTCTTTGTCGCGGCCGGCGCCGGCGGCGGGGTCGATGGCGCCGACGAGGGGCTCGACCGAGGTGTCGTCACCGATGAGACCGATGAGCTCGACGACCTGCGGGCGCAGCTCGCTGACCGGCTGCTTGAGCTCCTGGTAGAGGAACGGCAGCGAGCCTTTGTCTTTGGCTTCGACGAGGTGCTTGAGGGCCGCGTCTTTCTTCGAGAACGAGATCTCTTCGACGAGCTTCTTGCCCCAGTAGGCACCTTCTTCGCCGGGCTTCGGGCCCGAATCGCAGCCCGCCAGCGCGCAGGCGCCGACGACGACGACGCTGACGCCGAAGCGGGCGACGGAAGAGAGGAGACGGGTCGACGAGCGCATGGGGACCTCCGGGGGCCGCGCGGATCCCCCGGCG
>JBKJNL010000464.1:0-9207 GCA_046593615.1 Myxococcota bacterium
TCGAGCGAGCTGCTCGAGGCGGTCGAGTGGTTGAAGAGTCAGGGCTACATCTCGGGCGAAGACCGTCCCTTCGCCAGCCTCCTGCGCGACGCTGAAGGCTGAACCTCGGAGCCCAACGTCGGGAAGCGAGAGCAGTAGGGTCCGCGCGTGTCCGACGTCGACGTCATCGATGACCTGGTCTTTGCCCTGCTGGAGCAGGCCGCTCGCAAGCTGTGCGTGCCCTCGTGGCCCCAGGCCTCACCACCCGCCAAATCCCCCGACGTCCCCGTCATCGAAGCCCGCCGCGACGACGACGGCGTCCTGGGCGTCTTTCGCTTCGCCACCGTGGTCGCCGACGGCGCCTCGGCCCGCGCCCACTTCGAGGTGACGCTCGCCGAAGCCCTGAAGCGGGGTGACGTCTCGGTCGGCGACGGCGTCGGGGTCGAGCTGCCGCTGCCTGTGCTGTGCGCCATCGCCCTGGCCGACGTCGACGCCGGCGCGCTGCCCCACGACGTCGACGAAGACCTGACGCGCTCGGGGATGAAGTCAGCCGTCGTCGCCCGCCTCTCGCTGTTGCGCGGTCCGCCGCCGTCGTCGCCCGCGCTGTCGGAGCTGCGCGCGCTGGTCACCCGCCACGGCGCCGACGTCGTGCGCTGGACCATGAGCGTTCAGCCCCGGCGGGCCGCCGACGCCGCCGACGACGCTGAGGGCGCCGCCGACCACGACCCGCAGGGCGCGCCCCAGCTCGTCTGCTGCGTCGTTCACCACGGCACCGCCCGGCTCGTCGTCATCGACGCCGTGGGCGGAGAGGGCGGAGAGGACGCCCGTCGCAGGCTGCTGCAGGCGATCGCGCCGCCCCCTGGCGACGACAGCGGAGGTGGTGTTCGTCGACGATGAAGGAACCCGATCGACGCAGGTCGCCGACGCGCCCCGCGCCCGGCAGGACGTCGTCGACGTCGTGCGCGACGAACGCTAGACGCCCTCCAGCACGAGCAACAGGAGCAAGCCATGCACGTCGTCGTCGTCGGCGGAGGCCTCGTCGGAACAGCCGTCGCGCACGCGCTGCGAAAGAAGGGCGTCGCCGTCGTCGTCGTTGAGCGAGCAGTGCCGGGGGCCGAAGCCAGCTGGGCCGCCGGCGGCATCCTCTCGCCGCAAGCCGAATGCGACGTCGATGGACCGATGTTGCGCCTGTGCCTCGATGGGCTGCGCGCGACGCTGGCCCTCTGCGAACAGCTGCGTGAAGAGCTCGCCGGCGAGCTGGGTGATGTCGGCCTGCGCAAGACGGGCACCCTCGACGTGGCCGTAGACGACGACGAAGCCCGCGCTCTGCACGCTCGCGTGGCCTGGCAGCAGGCGCTCGGCCTCGAAGCCCGTTGGCTCGAGGCGGCCGACGTGAAGCGGCGCGCGCCCGTCGGCGACGTCGTGGGCGCCGCGCTCTTTGCCGGTGAGGCCTCGCTCGAGCCACGCCGCTTCTTTGCGGCCTTGCGGGCCCGGGCGCTGGCGTCTGGCGTGCGCTTCCTCACCGGGCGCCGCGTGGTCTCGGTCGAGCCCCGGCGCGTCACGCTCGACGACGGCGTCGTCGACGGAGACGCCGTCGTCGTCTGCGCCGGCGCCTGGACCCCGCAGGTGCAGGGCGCCGGCGTCGCCGCGGGCGCGGTGTTTCCCGTGCGCGGGCAGATGGTCGAGCTGCTCATCGCTGGGGGTGACGGCACGCGCGCCGCCGCCGTCGACGCGGCACCGGTCGTCTACGGCTGCGGCGGCTACCTCGTGCCCCGCGGCGACGGGCGCGTCGTCGTCGGCTCGACCATGGAGCACGCCGGTTTCGAGAAGCGCGTCACCGCCGGCGGCCTGCAAAAGGTGCTGACGACGGCGACGTCGCTGCTGCCGACGTTGGCGCAGGCCACCGTGTCATCGACGTGGGCGGGGCTGCGGCCGGCGACCACAGACGGCCTGCCGCTGCTCGGTTGCTCGTCGAGCGGCGTGTGGGTCGCGTCGGGCCACTTCCGAAACGGCGTGCTGCTGGCCGCGGTGTCGGCCGAGCGCATCGCCGCCGCCATCGTCGACGACGTCGCCATCGACCCCGTGTTCCAGCCGTCGCGGCCGTGAGGCTCAGCGATACTCGACGGTGATTTCGCCGACGGCTGTGCCGCCGCGCTGATCGAGCACCACGAGCACCAGGCTGTCGCGGTCGCCGGCCGCGACGTCGGTGGGCAGGTCCCAGGTGATGCCGAGGCGGTCGTTGTTGAACTGCAGCGACGTCAACCCCGACGAGACCGTGCCGCGCGTCGAGTACCAGCTGCAGGCGATGTCTTCGACGCGGTTCAAGATGATCAGGCGGCTGGCCTCGATGTCGAACGAGATGACCTGGTAGCGCTCGACGACGTCGTCATCCCAGACCGGCGTGATGGCGATGCGACCGCCCGGCGACACGCGCAACAGCGACCCGAGCCCGAGGTCGGGCTCGCCGGCGAGCATGCCCGCGGTGAATTCTTCAACGACGGCGGCGCTCTCGAAGCGGAAGCCCTTGAAGCCCGGGTTCACGTTCGCGACGCGGGGGTGCAGGCAGTCGACCTCGCCTTCGACGAACACGTCGTCGACGCCGTCGCCGTCTTGGTCGATCGGCTCGGGCAGCGGACCGTCACACAGCGCGATGCCGAGGCCGCGCGCCAGGTCGCCGAGAAACTCTTGCGGCAGCGAAGGGTCGGTGAGGTCGAGCGTCAGAGGCAGGCGCTTAAAGGCGCGCTCCTTGAAGACCTCGGCGCCGTCGTCGCGGGCGGTGAGGTTCTCGACGTTGACGGCGAAGCGCGGCGTGATCGGAAAGATCGACGGCACGTTCTGGCCATTTGCGTCTTTGGGCTGGAAGAAGTCGACGGCCCCGGGTGTGATTGTGTAGCGGAACGTCGACGGTCCGATGCGGCCCACGGGCGTGGCGTCGACGGCGATGACTTCGTCGGCGACGACGGGCTCGAGCAGCCCCTCGACCTCGCTGCGCGCGGGCTCGACGAGCCGGGCGAAGTCGCTGTCGAAGTCTTTGTCGTAGAGGCGGCACGACGCATCGCCGGCGCCCTCGGGGCACATCTGCATCGAGCTCACCACGCGACCGCCGCGCGGGTCGAAGGCAAAGACCTCGACGTCGACCTCGGTGGTGGGCAGCGGAAACGGCGGCCGCTGCTCGGGCGGCGACAGGTAGAGCGGCGAGAAGAGGATCTCGGCCGGCTCGGTCTTGATGGCCAACACGCGGGTGTCTTCAATCTGCTCTTCGAGGTCGAAGTCGACGCAGCCGGCGGTCGCCGTGGCGAACGAGAGCGCAATCACAGGCAATGAAAAAAGCGAAGAAGGCATGATCAAAACTCCGCCGACAGGCCGAAGACCGGGATGAAGGGCAACGATGGGATCGGCTGCACTTCGCGATCGCGGTAGTCGCTGACGACGCCCTCGACGTTGGCCTGGTTGTAGACGTTCAGCACGTCGAGATAGGCGGTGGCCGAGAACTGCTCGAAGACGAACTTGCGATCGAGGCGCAGGTCGAGCTGGTGGAAGTAGGGCAGGCGCTCGCGGGTGCTGTTGCCCAGCCCGAGGTAATCGGTGGTGTCGAGGTCGTGCACCGAGCCCAAGGGAAAGCGCTGCAAGTTGCCGGAAACAACGCGGAAACGGCCGCCGAACGTGAACCCCCACGGCAGGTTGGTCGAGCCCACCAGCGTCAGGATGTGGGTCTGGTCGAAGTCGGTGAGGTCGAAGCTCGAGTCGTTTTCGTCGAGGTCGACGACGGTGCGCGACAGCGTGTAGGCCACCCAGCCGTAGAAGTACTCGCTGATTTCGTGGCGCAGCAGGATCTCGGCGCCGACGGTGTAGCCGCGGCCGCCGTTGTTGTAGAAAAGCGGATCGACCTGATCGGAATCAGCAACTGCCCTGACAGCGTTGCTGTTCTGCACCAGCAAGTCACGGTTCGTCATGTAGAGCTGCACATCGATGTTCACCTTGTCGGTGAGCCCCTGCTCGATGCCGCCGATGATCTGCACAGCGCGCGGCTCGAGCAAGTTGGGATTCCCGGCCTCGGGAGTGAGCTCCTGCGCTTGCGGAGCCTGCCGATAGACGCCGATGGCGCCCTTCAAGACCGAGCGCGGCCAGAGCTCCCAGCGGGCCGTGAGGCGGGGGTCGATGTGGAACAGCTGGGTCTCCGCCGCCGCCGACTGCTCGCCCGCGGGGGTGTCGCCGGGCAGGAAGGTAAAGATGGTCGACTCGATGCGCACGCCGGGCACGAGCTTGAAGCCCTGAAACGGCGTGAGCTCGGCCTCGACGTAGGCGCCGACGGCGTTGTTGAGGCCCGAGCTGTCGAAGCTCTGCTCTGAGCCCTCGACACGCGGAAACACCCGCGGGAAGGAGCCGATCTCAAGCGGCAACGGGATGTTGAACGACGTCCCGAAAGTCTGTCCGAGGTAGTCGACGCCGACGCGAGCGACCGCCGCGTCGTTGAGCGTCCACTGCAGCTCGTCGCGGATGCCCCAGTTCCAGGTGTAGATGCCGATCTCGGCGTCGGTCTCGGGGCCGCCGCCGACGCCGTCGTTGGTGGCGTTGATTTCGATGCGCGTCAGGCCGGCGAAGGGCTGGAAGGTGTGCTTGACGTCGGGGCCCAAGCGCCACTCCCAGCGGCCGACGAGGCGGTGGAAGGTCTGGTGGAAGCCGATGTTGAAGCCGCTGCCGCCGGTGTTGCGCGACAAGACCTTGAGGTCGTCGTCAGAGCCGAAGCCGAACAGCGAAAACGTCATGCCCGGCAGCGGCGTCGTCTCGGCCTTGACCTGGTAGTCCCAGTAGACCGGCGCGGCGACGATGGCCTGCTGCGTGCCGAGAAATGTGTCGAGCACCAGCGGCAGGATGGCGTCGATGTAGCTGCGCCGCGCGGCGGCCGCGAAGGTCACCGTCGGCAGCTCACCGACGGTGATGGGGCAGGCAAAGAAGAAGCCGGCGTCGAGGACGTCGAATTCGCCGTAGCCGCGGCAGCCTTTGAGCTTCAGCTTGCGTGACGAGACGTCGACGATGCCGGCTGTTGCACGGCCGTAGTAGGCGCCGAAGCCTCCAGGATAGAATGAAATGTCTTCAAGGAACTCGGCGTTGACGACGGAGGTCAGCCCGCCAAAGTGATAAAGAAGCGGGATTTCGACGCCGTCGAAGTAGACACCAGAATCCTGGGGATTGGCGCCGCGCACGATGAGCGCGCCGCCGATGAACGGGGCGCGGGCCAGGCCGGGCAGGTTCTCGATGACGCGGATCGGGTCGCCGAAGCTGCCGGGAACGCGCTTCACCTCGTCGCGCGAGAGCGCGATCTTGGCGACGTCTTTCTGGGCGCGGCGACGACGAATCACCGTCTCGAACTTGTTGGTGTCGCGGGGCACCAGGTAGATGACCACCTGGGTGCGGTCGGTCTCGCTGAAGGTCTCGTCAGAGAACGACGGCTCGTAGTTCGACAGCGTGTAGCTCACGCGGTGCTCGCCGATGGGGATGCCGCGGAAGCTGAAGCGGCCTTCGACGTCGGTGACGCCGACGCGCAGGTCGTAGCGCTGCTCGATCGGCGTGTCGTCGGTGACGCCCGGCTTGAGGATTTCGACGGAGACTTCGACGTCGGCCAACGGGTCCTTGGTGGCGGCTTCGCGCACGATGCCTTCGAAGTTCAAGACGCCGCCCTCGGCCGCGGTGACGGCTTTGTCCTCAACGGGCACCTGCTCGACGACCTCCTGCAAGGCAAAGGTCGTCTGGTAGTCGATGGCCACCGGCATGTTGACGCCGCAGGTCTCGACGACGGCGCGGCCGGCGACGCCCTCGACGGCGGGTGCATAGGCGTAGGTGCAGAACGAGGCCGGCAGGAATTCGAAGTTGGTGGCCGCACCCATCGCGGCCCAACCCAGCGAGCGCGCCACGTCGTCGATGCTGCCGACACCGCCGTCGACCGTGCCCAAAACGGGCGGCAGGCTGCTGATGTCGACGCGGCCGACGCGGCCGTCGTCGTCGATGACGATGCGCAACACGACGTCGCCCATGCGGCCGGCGGCGCGGGCGTCTTCGGGGTAGAGCGGATCGGCGCCGCTCACCAGCTCGGGCGGCGTCTCCAGCTTCGGCGGCGGCAGCGGCGCCAACGGCTCTTCGGTCACGCGGTGTTGCGGCTCAAGCTGCGAGTGAGCGGGCACTGCCCCGATGACGGCGACAAGGAACAGAAGCGTGGCGACGACGACGCGCATGGCCGGCTCTCTAGCAGGCCTGACCGCCCGTGCCTTTACCCCTTGCGCGGCTTCTTCGACTTCGGCGCCGCTTTCGCCGCTTTTGTTGTTGGCTTCATTGCCTTTGTTGCTGTTGCCGGTTTGGCCGCCGCTTTCGCGGTTTTAGCGGGCTTCTCGGTTTGCTTCTCGGTGTGCTTCGCCTCGCGCTCGAGGAGCCGGCGGACGAGCGCCTGCGTCTCAACCAGCTCGGCCTTGAGCACGCCGAGGTCGGTGGTGTTCTGGTGCTGCTGGGCTTGCTGGTGGGCTTGCTGCTGGGCCTGCTGATGGGCCTGTTGTTGCGCCTGCGAAGGGACCGCCGCCGCCGAATGCTGCGCCTGCGAAAGGCCGTGTCCCGCGGCGGTGAGGCCTGCGCCGGCTCCTGGGCCGGAAACGGGGTACGGATTCCACATCGCGGCGGGCACCGCGGCGGGCGACACCCACGGGGTCAGCTGGCCCATCTGGGCCATCAAGGTCCGTTGGGCGTCGACGACGGCGCGCTGGCCGACCAGGAAGCCGTCGAGGCCCTCTTGCATGGCCCGCACGAGGCCCTCCTTGAGGGGCGAGTTGGCCATGCGCACTGCCTGCTTGAGCAGCGACGTCGGCAGGGCGGCCCTGGCACCGTCGCGCTCGAGGATGAGCTGCACCATGACCTCTTTGGTGAGGTCTTCACCGGTCTTGGCGTCGATGACGAGGACGTCTTTGCCGCCCTGGACCATGGCCTCGACCTCGACGAGCGTGACGTAGCGCGACGCCGACGTGTCGTAGAGGCGCCGGTTTCCGTACTTCTTCAAGACGACGGGCGGCGCCGTCGCGGTGGTGTTGCCGGGCTGGGGTTCCATGGCTCGCTCCGTGTTGTCTTCAGCGGACTACGCACACGCACAAAGTCGGTCAACCTGTGTGCTGCGTCTGCGAAGCCGCGGCCGGCGCCGGCAGCGTCGTTGTTCTCGGCGAAATTGTGCAAGCGCACAATCCCGGGTTGACAGCCGGGTCTGGCTGGGACCGGAATGGGTGACGTCTTTGTGCAGATGCACAGAGGCCAAGAGCCATCGAGGCAGGATCCCATGACGCCCACCGTCCCCATGCGACCCGAAGACGTGCCCGGCGCCGTCGACGCCGATCTCCTGCGGGCGACGCTGGGCTTTGGTCGGCCGGTCACGTTGGGACAACGTCCCGGGGTCGCGTTGGACCCCGGCGCCGCCCCCGACGACATCGTCTTGTGCGTCCACGGCCTCGGCCACGACGCCTGGGACTTCGCCCCGCTGCAGCAGCTCGCTCAACCCGGCATCGCCGTGGTGCCGTTCGATCTCCCGGGCTTCGGCCCGACCCGCCTCGACGACGCCGAGCCCGCGCCGGTCGATCTCGACGACCTTGCCGCCGCCATCGCCGCCGCTGCCACCGCGCTGCCGCGACCCCCCGTGCTCGTCGCGAGCTCGCTGGGTGGCCATGCCGCGCTCATCGCGGCGCTTGCGCACCCCGGCGCCTTTGCTGGTCTCGTGCTGCTCTCGCCGGGGGGGCTCGTCGAAGTGCCCCAGGCGCTGCAGTCGGTGCTGCGCAGCTATTACTCGGTGCAGAGCATCCTCTCGCGCCCCGACGACGAAATCGTGCGCAACAGCCGGCGGATCTTTGTTCGGCCGCACCCCCTCGGCGAGCAGCTCGCAGCGCGCAAGCTGGCCCTGCACCGCAGCCCGCGGGAGATCAAAGCCCGCTTCGCCGTGCCGTTCGCGTCGGTGTGCGACGACGTCTTCAAGCGCCCCGTGTTGGCCGACGTGAGCCGCCTGGCCGGGCTGCCGATGAGCGTCATCTTTGGCGACGGCGACGTCGTGGTGCCGCTGTCGTCGGGGCGCCAGCTCGAAGACCGCTGCGGCGCGAAGCTGCACATCCTCGAGCGCAGCGGGCACTGCCCCCACCTCGAAGACCCGGCCCGCGTGGCCGACATCGTCTTTGCGTTTGCACGCTCCGTCTTCGCAGACGCACAAAAGGGAGGCTTCTGATGTACCCCGGAGATTGGACCGAGCGGCTCGCGCTGTTGTTCTCCGAGCGTGAGGCCATCGTCGACGTCGACGATCAGGGGCTGGTGCGGCGCCGCATCAGCTACGCCGAGCTGAAGATGAAGGTGGCGGCCACGGCCAGCGCCCTCGTTGAGCTGGGCGTGATGCCCGGCACCCGCGTGGCCATCCTCTCGAAGAACCGCGTCGAGCATCTCGAGCTGATGTTCGCCTGCGCCCGCCTGGGCGCCCTGTTTCTCCCCATCAACTGGCGCCTCGCCGCCCCCGAAGTCGGCTACATCCTCGCCGACGCCACACCGGCTGTGCTCGTCATCGAGCCGGCCTTTGCTGCGCTCGCACAATCACCGCCGGACGGCTGCCGCGTCGTCGACGTTGACGCGCTGGGCAAGAGCGTCGAGGCCTGCCGCACACTGACGGCGCCGCCCCAGGCCGCGGTGCAGATCGATGACGCCTGGATCATCCTCTACACGTCGGGCACGACGGGGAACCCCAAGGGCGCGCTGTTGCCCTACCGGCAGGTGGCCTTCAACGCGCTCAACACCATCGTCGCGCTCGACCTGTCGTCGTCAGATCGCACGGTCACCTACACGCCGCTGTTCCACACCGGCGGCCTGCATGTGTTGACGACGCCGATCTTGCTGAACGGCGGCGCCATCGTGTTGTGCGACGGCTTCGACCCCGCCCGCGTGCTGGCCCTCACGGCGGCCGAGAAGTGCACGATCCTCTTTGGCGTGCCGACGACGTTCGAGCGCATGGCCGACACCGACCTGTTTCGCGCGGCCCGTCCCGGTGAAGCCGGGCTCGCGGTGCGCATCGCCCTGTGCGGCGGCGCGCCGTGCCCCAAGAGCCTCATCGACGTCTGGAACGGCAAGGGCGTGACCTTCAAGCAGGGCTATGGCCTCACCGAGTGCGGGCCCAACGTTCTGACCCTCAACGCCGAATACGTGGTCCGCAAAGCCGGCGCTGCCGGCTTT
>JBKJNL010000555.1:0-4186 GCA_046593615.1 Myxococcota bacterium
AGCAAAGAGAGCATGAGGATGCGTCGCATGCGGCGAACCCTGCCACCGCCCAGCGACGCCCCGCAAGCGTGCGGCCCCGCTGTGAACGTCGGGACCGTGGGCGGCGACCGCTCAGCGCGCGATCACGTGTCGTCGTCGTTGGGCTTCGGATCGCGGAAGCCCCAGGCGATCATCTTGCGCTGCAGGGTGCGTCGATCGATCCCCACGATGCGGGCGACCTCGGAGACGTTGTGCAACTCGTCGAGCAGGCGCCGGATGTGCGTCTTCTCGAGCTCTTCCAGCGTGACGCGCTGGCCGGCCCGCGGACCCTGCCCGCTGGCCCCGGTCCCCTCAGACGACGGCGACGTCGACGACGAAGACTGCGCCATCGACGACGACGGTGGCAGCTCGGCGCCATGGGCAAACGGCGAATCATCGAGCAGCTCGCCCACGAGCTCGTCGTCGACGATGTCGCCGCGGGCGAACAGCGCGGCGCGCTTCACGATGTTGACGAGCTCGCGCACGTTGCCTGGCCACGGGTAGCTGCGCAGGCGCTCTTCGGCGGCCGGCGTGAACGACAGCTCGATGCCCTCGCGACCGGCGGGGCGCGAGACATAGGCGCGGCCGAGCCAGGCCCGGGCGATCAAGACGACGTCGTCACCGCGCTCGCGCAGCGGGGGCAGGTTCAAGGGAACGCCCGACAGCTTGTAGAAGAGCTCGGCCTTGAAGCGGCCCTGCTCGACGGCGCTCTTCAGGTCTTTGGCGCTGGCGGCGATGATGCGTCCTTTGAACGGACGATCTCCGTCGGCGCCGACGGGGCGGAAGCGCTTCTCTTCGATGGCCCGCAGCAGCTTGGCCTGCACATCAAGGGGCAGCTCGCCGACGTCGTCGATGAACAAGGTGCCTTCGGCGGCTTTGTGCATGAAGCCGTCTTTGGCTTCGGCGGCGCCGGCGAACGCGCCGCGCTTGTTGCCGAACAGCTCGCTCTCGACGAGGTCACGCGGCAGGGCGGCGGCATTCATGGCCACGAAGGGCCCGCGCTTGTGCGGTCCGACGTCGTGGAGGCGGCGGGCCGACAGCTCTTTGCCGGTGCCGTTCTCTCCGGTCAGCAACACCGGCTCGTCGGCGCGGGCGGCGCGATCGAGCTTCTCGAGAAAGGCCAACATGACCGCCGAAGCCCCGAGCATGGCGTCGGCGACGGCGGCGGGTTCGGTGCGCTGGGCCTGCTTGAGGATCGGGATCAATTCGTCGGCGTCGACGGGCTTCTGCACGAAGTTGACGGCGCCGAGCCGCATGGCTTCGACGGCGTCAGGCACGGTGCCGTGCCCGGTCAAGACCACCACCGGCACCTTGCGCCCCAGCGTGCGGCGCAACACCTCGAGGCCGCTCATGCCGGGCATGCGCAGGTCGAGCACGCAGACGTCGACGGGGCCGGCCGACGAGATGCCGGTCTTCAGCGGCTCGATCGCGGCTTCGCCAGAGGCGACGTCGACGACATCGACGCCTTTTCGTTGCAGCGCCTTGCTGAGGGCCAGGCGCAGGGACGGGTCGTCGTCGACGAGGAGAGCGCGCGTCATGTTGCTGGTTTAGCAGGAGGCCCGGACCGCTCACAGCGCCGGGCTGCTGCAGGTTGCCGCGCCGGCGCCGACGACGCGGGCGCAACCGAGCCCGAGCGACCTGAAACGGGGAACACAGGGCCCAGACAAAGGCCCAAAAGAGAAACGCGGCCGGTCTCGCACGAGACGGCCGCGTTTGCGTCTTTGACGACGACGCTTCAGTTCTTGGGAGCGCCGCCGCAGCTGCCTTCGCCGCAGCTGCCTTCGCCGGCCTTTTTCTCGCCGTCGGCTTTGGCGCCGCCGCAGCTGCCTTCGCCGGCCTTTTTCTCACCGCCGCAGCTGCCTTCGGGCTTCTTTTCGTCGGCGGGGGCGGTGGTGGTGGTGGCGGCTTCGGCCTGGGCCGGGGCGGTGGCGCAGCCGGTCATCGGCAGGGCCGAGGCAAGGAGGGCGGCGCCAGCGACGATCAAGAACGGGTGCTTCACGGGAGCTCCAGGTTGGGGTTGTTGAATCTACGGCGCAGCCCGGCGAACAGTTTCACCGGGTCCTCGAACCCTGATCTGGACAACTCAGTTCCGTGGCCGTTTCTTTCTGGGCTCCGCGGCGTCGCCGGCGGCGGCTTCGGCCTTGATCGCGGCACGCCGGGCGCGGATCTTTTCGCGGCGGGCCTTGATGCGGGCGTCGTCGCCGTCGTCGCTGGCGGCGGCTTTTTCGTCGCCGCCTCTGACTTTGACGTCGCCTCCGGCGTTGGCTTTGGCGTCGCCTCCCGCGTTGGCTTTGGCGTCGCCTCTGACATTGGCTTTGACGTCGGCGGCCGGCTCGGGCGGCGCGGGTGCTCCCGCGCGGCGCGCAGCGGCGTCGCGCGCGGCCTTGATCGCTTCGGGCGACCGCGCCTGCTCACCGCGAATCGACGGCGTCGGCGGCCTGGTCGGCTTCATGCCGAACAGCTCGGCAAAAGCGCTGGCGAGGCGGACCGCCTGGTAATGATCTTCGATGTTGCGGGCGATGGCCTTGCTGTTCTGCAGGCGGCCCTTGGTGAAGGGCAGGTCGACGGCGGCGCTCTTGTGGGCCTCGATCTCGATGCTCGCGTCCTTGAAGATCGTGAGGTTGATGAGGGCCGACACGGTGTTGTTGTTGCGGTCGATGATGCGCGCCGGCAGCCGCGACAGCTTGATCGGAAACAACTTCGGCCGGTACGTCAGGCCCACCATGCAGCGCACGTCGAGGCGACCGACGGCGATGGTGACCCCGCGGGGCTCTTCGAGCTTCAGCTGCAGCACCTCGGCGGGGGCGGCGAAGTCGAGCAGGCCGATGCGCTTCTTGGGCACGTAGACCTGGTTTGCGCGCTCGAGGTAGTCGTCGAGACCGGGGCGGGTCTCGAAGTGGGCAAAGACCGTCGGGATGATGGGCATCCACGACGTGATCGGCCGCTCGGTGCGGACGTTGACCTCGGTGCCGCGCTCGGTGGCGGTGCACAGATAGACAGAGTCGGGCGTGCCCTGTTTGTCGCCGCCTTCGGGGGCGCCGCCTTTTTTCGATCCACCGCCGGCGGCTTCGCGGGCTTTGCGGCGGGCCTCGCGGCGGGCCTCGCGCTCGGCGCGGCGTTTGTCGCGTTCGGCTTGCCACTCGGCGCGGGCTTTTTCGCGCTCGGCGATGCGCTGGGCCATGTCGCCATCGACGACGGGCGGATTGGCGGTGTCGGGCGGCGGCGCGGTGTCGGGCGGCTCGGCCGGCTCAGGCTCGTCGGGCTCGTCGGGCTCAACGGGCTCGACGGGCTCGTCAGGCTCGGGCTTCTTCACGGCATCGGGCTGGTTCGGCGCCGGCGGCAGGTCGGGCTCGTCGGGCGCGTCGATGTCTTCTTCGTCGGGGCTGGGCACCACTTCTTCAGCGGGCGGCAGCGGGATGCTCTCGATGTGCACGGTCACCGGCAACGTGGAGACGCTCGGCTGGTGCCAGATCATGCCGCTGAAGGGGATGCCGCCGTGCAGACCGACCGACAGCACGAGGCCGATGGCCAACACCGCGCCACCGCCGGTCCCGCGCCGCGCGGCGTCGGGATCCCACGGGCGGGGCTTCTTCTTTGGCGGAGTCTCTGACGGCACGCGGCGCATCCTATCCAGACGGAACGTGGGATTGCGTCATTCGATCCACCAGCCCACCACGCCACGATGCGCTTCGTCGTCGACGCCAATGCCCGCGGCCGGTTGCTGATCACGGGCCCCGACGGACCGGCTTTCCTGCACCGCATGTCGACCCAACATGTGACGGATCTCAAGCCCGGCGAGGCCCGCCTCAACGCCCTGACCACCGACAAGGGACGCATCAAAGACCTGGTGCATCACGTCGTCCTCGACGAGGGCGTGCTGTTGATCAGCCACCGGCTCGCGACCGCCGACCTCGTGGCCTGGCTCGACCGCTATTTTTTCACCGAAAAGCTGGCCCTCGACGACCTCAGCGAGCGCACCCGCTGCGTCGAGGTCGACGTCGACACCGCCGACGAATTGGTCCCCGGAGCGCGGGCGCTCGCCCCCTGGCAGATGCTGCGCAGCAGGGCGGGCGATGAGGGCAACGAGGGCTTCGTCGTCGTCCGCGGCTTCGATCGCGTCGACCACGCCGGCCACGCCGCCGCCGCCTTTGTCGTCGTCGCCTTTGAC
>JBKJNL010000656.1:0-6986 GCA_046593615.1 Myxococcota bacterium
CTCGCGCGTGCGCGCACGGAACGCGTCGCGCGCGGGCAAGAAGTAGCCCCGCAACAGGAAGAGTTCGTGAGGACGCCTGCTAGGGATCGAAGCGGTAGCCGACGCCGCGCACGGTGACGAAGTGCTGCGGCTCGTCGGGGTTCTGCTCGAGCTTCTTGCGCAGCGACACGACGAAGTTGTCGACGGTGCGCTCGGTGCCTTCGTAGTCGAGGCCCCAGGCGCCTTCGAGCAGGGCGTCGCGCGAGTGGGCCCGGCCGGGGTGGTCGATCAGGTAGAGCAAGAGCGACATCTCGCGCGGCGACAGCGAGACGACCTCGCCGGCGCGGGTGACGCTGCGGGCCCGGCGATCGATCTGCACGTCCGAGAACAGCACCAGCGACGGCTGCTGCGCCTGCCGCCGACGCAGCACGGCGTTCACGCGGGCGATGAGCTCGGTGAGGCTGAAGGGCTTCTGCACGTAGTCGTCGGCGCCGAGATCGAGGCCGAGCACCTTGTCTTCTTCGAGGCCTTTGGCGGTCAGCATGATGACCCCCGAGGTCGATCCGCGGCGGCGCAGCTCGCGCAGCACCTCGAAGCCGTTCATGGTCGGCAGCATGACGTCGAGCATGATCAGGTCGGGCACCTCGTCGAGGGCCTGCTTCAAGCCGGCCTCGCCGTCGGTGGCGACGGTGACGGCGTAGCCCTCGTGCTTGAGGTTCAAGCGCAGGCCGGCGGCGATGGCGGCGTCGTCTTCGACGATCAGAATTCGGAGCTTCGGTTCGGCCATCTCAAGAGTCGAAGATCACGACGCCCAGGGCCGTGAGCGCGAGGTTCACGAGGCCGAGGGGGATCAAGTAGCTCCACGAGAACTTCATCAGCTGGTCGTAGCGAAGGCGCGGGATGGTCGCTCGCACCCAGATAAAGATGAAGAAGAAGAACACGATGCCAAAGAACACCCAGCCGGCGCCGAGCAGCAGCCGGGCCAGGGGGCTATCGAGGTCGTTGAACAAGCCAAAGGGCCCGCCCCAGCCGCCAAAGAACGCCGAGGTGGCGACCACCGAGACGGTGATCATGGCGATGTACTCGGCGATCATGAACAGCGCGTAGCGAAAGCCCGAGTACTCGGTGTGGAAGCCGGCCACGAGCTCGGTGTCGGCTTCGACGAGGTCGAAGGGCGCGCGGTTGGTCTCGGCGAACATGGCGATGAAGAACAACACGAAGCCGATGGGCTGCAACAGCACCAGCGGGATGTGGTGCTCGGCCTGCCAGCGCACGATGCCGTTCAAGCTCATCTCGCCGGTGATCATGACGACGCCGACCAGGCTCATGCCGAGCACGATCTCGTAGCTGACCAGCTGGGCCGCGCCGCGCAGGGCGCCGAGCAGGGCATATTTGTTGCCGCTCGACCAGCCGGCCAAGATGACACCATACACATGAAGAGATCCCACACCCAGGAGATAGAGAACACCGACGTTCAGATCGGAAACATACAGGGTGAGCTGACCCCAGCCGGGAATGTCGTAGGCCGCGCCGAAGGGCAGCACCGCCAGGCTCATGAGCGCCGCGAACATGGCCACGCCGGGGGCCAGGCGGTTCAGGGTCTTGTCGGCGGCCGCGGGGATCGTGTCTTCCTTGAAGAATGACTTGATGCCGTCAGCGAGGGGCTGGAACAGCCCGAGCGGCCCGACGCGGTTGGGTCCGCGGCGCACCTGCAGCTTGGCGATCAAGCGCCGCTCGAACCAGGTGCCGACGGCCATGCCGCTCATGCCGGCGACGCAGACGATGAGGCAGAGCGTGAGCAGGTACACGATGTTCGGCAGCGGCCAGCCAAAGATGGTGTACTGCGAGAGCGTGGCGTTGAGCTCAGACAACGGTCAGCTCCGTGCGCATGACATTGCGGTTCTGGTTGATCTTGAAAAACGGGTAGCGGGCCGAGAACGCCGAGCGCAGACCCTTCAGGTCTTTGGGCATCGCGATGCCGAGCTCGGTCGACAAGAGCGAGAGGGCCTCGAAGTCGGACCTGGCCCGCTCGGTCGAGGTGCCGTCGGCGCCGGCGACGACCCCCGACGGCGGGATGCCGCCGGCGTCGAAGCCCTGGGTGCGGCCCTCGCAGTTGGTGAAGCTGCCGCCCTGCTCGTAGCTGTGGGCCAGGGGCAAGACGACCTCGACGCCGTCGGGCACGGCGCCGGCGCGGGTGGCGGCGTCTTTGTCGAGGCTGCTGGTGAGCCAGATGGCGGCGGTGTCGCCGAGCTGTCCGACGGGAAACGCCGGCAGGGCCAGCCCGGCGACCTTTGGCAGATGCGGGATGTCGCCGGCGACGATCAACACGTCGAGCTTCTGGCCGAGGACGCCGGCGCTGCTGCTGGCGTCGACGGTGGCGCTGGTGCCGGCGGCGGCGTCGCCGAGGATGTCGCGGGCGCCGCGGGCGTTGGCGAAGTGGTCGACGGCGCCAAAGAAGCTCGTCTCGGGCGTGCAGCCGAGCAGCGCTGCCAGCTTGTTCAGCGCGGCCCGGCCGTCGGGGGTGCTGGCGACAGCGGCGCCGGCGACGATGGAGGCGGGGCGCTCCTTCAGGGCCGCCGCGGCCTTTTTGGCGTCGTCAGAGCCCTGCCCGGAGCTGGCTCCTTCGAGGGCGGCCACGAGATCTTGCAGCTTCGCCAGCGTCTCGGCCGGCGACGTCTTGAGCCACACCTTTGTGTCGCGGAACAAGCCGTTTTCGGCGCCGACGACGACGAGGGAGCCGCCGCCGCCGCGGGTGATGCCGCCGTCGGTGAAGGGCACGATGGCCTTTCGGATCCACAGCGCGAGCATCGGGCTCTCGGTCCAGGGGTCGGCGCCGACGACGACGACGCTCTTGCTCTGGCCGAGGTTCTTCAGGCTGCCCTGCACGGGCCACGACGACAGCTTCGGCCAGACGTTGACGGCGCCGAGGTCGGCCTGGGCGAGCACGGCCAGGGCTTCGTTGCTCAACACCGGCGAGGCCAGCACGCCGACCTTGCTGTTGCGCATGAGGCCGCCGGCCTTTCTCAGGGCCTCGAACCACGTCGCCGCCACGAGCTTGCTGCCGCCTTTTCCGTCGGGCTTCCTGACCAGCGGGGTGCCGAGGCGCTCGCTGCGCTCTTTCGGCAGGCCTTCGAAGCGGGTGCGGTCGGCGATCCAGGCGTCGTTGACCGCGGCGTTCTCGCGGGGGCGCAGGCGCAGCACGCGACCGTCGCGGGCATCGATGAACAGGTTGCTGCCGAGGGCGTCGTCGTTGGCGACGCCGCGGGTGCTCTTCAGGTCCCAGGGGCGGGCGCGGAAACGATATTGGCGGCTGGTGAGCGCGCCGACCGGGCAGATGTCGATCGTGTTGCCCTGGAAGGGTGAAGTGTATGCTTCGCCGTCGAGCACGCCGATCTCGCCGTGGCTGCCGCGGTCGATGACCGCGAGGGCGCGATCACCGGGCACCTCCTCGTGGAAGCGCACGCAGCGGTAGCAGAGGATGCAGCGCTCCCGGTCGAGCACGATCTTTTCGGAGAGCTCGAACGCCTTGTCTTTGTGGCGCTTTTCTTCCTCAAATTTGGACACGCCCGGGCCGTGATCAAATGTATTGTCTTGCAGCGGGCATTCGCCGCCCTTGTCACAGACCGGGCAATCGAGCGGGTGGTTGGCGAGCAGCATGGCGACGACGGCCTTTTGTCCGCCGGTGGCCATGTCGCTCTTGGTCTTCACGACCATGCCTTCGGCGACGGGCGTGGTGCAGGCGGTCTGCAGCCGCGGCATCTTTTCGATCTCGACCAGACACATGCGGCAGGCGCCGACCGGCTTGAGCTTCGAGTGGTAGCAAAAGACCGGGATCTCTTTGGTGAGCAGCTTGGCCGCCTCGACGAGGAGCATGCCCTTCTTGGCAGTCACCTTCTGGCCGTCGATGGTCAAGGTCACCGAGTCCGAGGGCGGAGCCGTCGCAGCCGCCGCAGCCGGAGCAGCCGGAGCAGCCGCGGCCGGCGCAGCACCAGCAGCACCAGCAGCCGGAGCAGCAGGAGCGTCGGGCTTCTTTTCCGTGGTCGTCGTCGTCAT
This sequence comes from Myxococcota bacterium, assembly GCA_046593615.1. Lineage (GTDB taxonomy): Bacteria > Myxococcota > UBA727 > UBA727 > VGSZ01 > VGSZ01. The sequence continues at coordinate 4,033 of JBKJNL010000656.1, forward strand.
GGCGCACAGTGAGCAAAGCCGGCGCGAGCTGGCAAGGGGCGCCCGAAGCGCCTGGGTGCCCCGGCGTCAGCATCGCCAGCGTCAGCGAACCCGCAGGCGCAGCGTGAAGTCGCCGTGGGCGCCGGAGAAGCCGGCCCACGGCGCGCGCACCAGCCGCTCGTCGGTCGTGACCGGCGGCTCGCACACCGACAGCGCGCCGTGGGCCCAGCCGCGCAGCACGTTGCCGTGCAGGGCTCCCAGCTCGGGGTAGTCGGTGAGGGTCATCTCGACATCGGCGCCGACATCCCTGACCGAGAGCCGTCCGAAATTGAAGTAGCTCGGCCAGACGCGCGCCAGGTTCTTTGCCGTCGCCACCGCGTCGCCGTCGACGCGAAAGATGCGGTGCGGACCCGTCAGCATCGCTTGGCCGGACGCGAAGCCCATGGCCACGGCGGCATCGTCGCCGCCGCCGAGCAGCGCTGCGTGGGCCACGCCGAGCACGCGCAGGAAGAACCCGTGCGGGTACCACGACGTCGGCACCAGATAGCCCCGCAGCAGCAGGCGGTCGCCGTCGTCGAGGCCGGCGACGGTGTCCACCAGGCGCGCGCGCCGCAACATCTTTGTCAGCGCCAACACGTTCAATCCGCGGGCCTGGCGGCCCTCGACAGTGGTCATCCCCCGGTCATCGGCCGCCGGGCGCCCCGACTTGAGCTGGACTTCAGGAAGAGCGCGATCGCAGCGCCGAGACGCCGCGATCGCCGAGATCGGCGAGATCGGCGAGATCGGCGAGATCGACGAGAGAAGCGCCGGTGGTCGCGCCGCCTCGCGCGGGTTGAGCACGGGCTTGACAAAGAATAAGTGCAAGCTTATGAATGGCCATGGAGAGCGCGGCCGTCGTCGAGAACAAGGTTTTCCAGGCGCTGGCCGACCCCAGCCGCCGGGCGATCTTCCAGGCCCTCACGCGGGGCGAGGCGGCGGTGAAAGACCTCACGGCGCGCTTCGACATCTCACAACCGGCGGTGTCGCAGCACCTCGGCGTCTTGAAAGAGGCCGGCCTGGTCATCGGCCGGCGCGACGGGCGCTGCGTCTACTACCGGGTCGAGCCCGACGGCCTGGCGCCGCTCGTCGATTGGATCGAGCACCACCGCGCCTTTTGGACGAAGCACATCGATCGCCTCGAGCAGCTGCTGGCAGGGATGGACGAATGACCGACACCGACAAGACGCCCCCGGGGCAATCCGACTCCCTCTCGTTTGAATTCGACCTGCGCCATCCGCCCAGCAAGGTGTGGCGCGCGCTCACCGACCCCGAGCTGCTCGTCGAGTGGCTGCTGCCCGTCGTCGGCTTCAAGCTCGAGCCCGGCGCGGCCTTTGTGTTCCAGGCGCCGGCGCAGCCCGGTTGGGACGGCCAGGTGACGTGCCGTCTCCTCGAGAGCGAGGCCCAGCGAACGCTCCGCTACACCTGGGTCGTCGGCGGCATGGACACCGTCGTCACCTTTATGCTCACGCCGACGTCGTCGGGGACGCGGCTGTCGCTGGTGCATTCGGGCTTCCAGCCGGCGCAGAAGCAGAACTTCGGCGGCGCCCGCTACGGTTGGAAGCTCATGAGCGCGCGGCTCGTCGATCTGCTCAACAAACAGCCGTGAATCTGTGCAATGCACCAGGGAGAGCGCCATTTGAGTGCGGTGTGGCTTGCTTTATAAGTATGCCATGAAGACCACATCGTGGAGCGCAACATTTGCGCGCGAATGGCCGGTCGCTGTCCGGCTCAACAGTCGCTACTCATCTCTGCGACGCCGACGACGAGTCCACTCCATCTGACACCCAAGGACGAAAACATGCCCCGCTCAAAAGCGTTGGTGGTCGGCTTCTGGATATCCACAGCTCTTCTTTGCCTGCAAATGGCCTTTACCGCCTATGCACAACTGCAATTGCCGCAGGTGGCTGAGGCCTTTACCCACCTCGGCTTCCCCGGCTACTTCCGCGTCGAGCTCTCGTGGGCCAAGCTCCTGGGCGTGGTGGTGCTGCTGGCCCCGGCGCCGGCGCGGCTCAAGGAGTGGGCCTACGCCGGCTTCGCCTTTACCCTCGTCTCGGCGCTGATCGCCCACGTCGCGGTGGGCGACGGCCCGCAGAATTGGGGCTTCGCCGCCGCCACGGGCGTGCTGTGGGGCCTCTCGTACGTCTGCTGGCGCCGCTTGCAGGCGTCGTCGTCGGGCTGACCGAGCAGCAGACCCTCACCGTCGACGTCGTCGACGACGTTGGTCGCCCGGGCGCAACCAGCGCGGCAGCTTCGGCGGCAGGCCGAGCGCGGCCCGGGCCAGGGTGTCGGCTTCGATGTTGTCGTGCCGCGGCACCCAGACCAGCACGACCTCGTCGAGGGCGGCGATGGCCGCGTCGACAGCCAAAAAGGCCTCGCGCAAGCGCGGGACGACGACGACGTGGGCGTGGGCGACGTGGTCGACGACGACCTGGGAGTCGAGGTGGGCCTGCACGCGCCGGGCGCCCTGGGCGAGCGCCAGCTGCAGCCCCGTCGTCAGGGCCCAGGCCTCGGCGGCGGTGTTGCAGCCCCGCACGGTGAGCCGTCGGGAGCCGGTGTGGCGCGCGCCGTCGGGGGCGACGACGACGACGCCGACGCCGATGGCGCCGGGGTTCGGGGCCGCGGTGCCGTCGCTGTGCAAGAGCCAGGGGGTCATCACGGTGCAGGCTGCTCCGTTGGTTGGGCGTGCGATCCGCGGGCGATCCGCGGCCGGTCAGCGGGGTCAGCGGGGGTCAGCGGGGGATGAAGCGCACCCGGCCCCGCAGGCGGTAGCCGTCGTCGGCGGCTTCGATGGGGTCGTCGCCGAGCTCTTCTTCGAGCAGACGCCGCAGCTTGCGCACCGCGACCTTCAAGCGGTTGTCGTGCTTCAGCGGGTGGTAGTCGCGCACGCCCCAGGCGGCCTCGAGCAGCTGCTCTTTGGTCGCCGCCCCACCCCGACG
>JBKJNL010000703.1:0-2578 GCA_046593615.1 Myxococcota bacterium
AAGAAGCGGTTCTCGAGGCTGAAGCGGATGACGCGGTCGAGCATGTCAGTGCTCGTGCTTCTGCGTCGTCGTTGTCGTCGTCGCCGGCGGGACCGCAGGTGCAGGCGCGGCGGGCGCGTTCTTCAACGTCAACAAGCCCGAGACGACGACGCGATCGCCGGCGACCACGCCGCCGCGCACTTCGACGCGGTTGCCGTCGCGCCGGCCCAGCGCCACCTCGCGGCTCTGGAAGAGCTCGGGGGCGGTGTGCACAAAGACCAGCCGCCGCCCATCGACGTCGAGGATGGCGCTGTCGGGGACCACGAGCACGTCTTCGGCGGCGCCGGCGCCGATCTGCACGTGGGCAAACATGCCGAGCTTCAAGCGCCGGTTCGGGTTCTCGACGCGAAAGATCGCTTTCACCGTGCGGGTGGCCGGGTCGATGACCTCGCCGACGGCCAGCAGCGTCCCCGGAAAATTTTCGCCGGGGTAGGCGTCGACGCCGACGTTGGCGCTGGCGCCTTTGGTCATGCGGCCGAGGTCGGCCTCGTAGAGCTTGGCCTCGACCCACAGCTCGGCGCCGTCGACGATCAAAAAGGCGCGGCGGCCGGGCTCGACCAGCTCGCCCGGCGAGACGTCGACGTCGGCGAGGATGCCGTCGATGGGCGCGCGCAGCTCGATGCGCGTGGAACGCTCGGTGGAACCATAGGCGCTCTGTTTTCCTTGCGCGGCCTGCAGCGCGGCCTCGGCTTGCTTGAGCTCGACGGCGGCGTCATCGCGGTCCCGCTGCGAGACGACCCCTTCGAGGCTCTGCAGGCGCGCGACGTTGCGTTCGGCGGCGGCGACGCGGGCTCCGCTGGCCGACACCTCGGACCCGGCCTGCGATGACTCCACCGAAAACGAGGCCCGCTCAGAGACGGTGAGCGCGGCCTCGAGCACCGCCAGCAGCTGGCCTTTTTTGACGGCGGTGCCGAGCATCGGGATGCCCTTGCCGCCTTCGACAACGACGCGCCCCTGCTGCGAGGCAAAGATCGCGGCGTGACGTTCGGGGGGGGCCGTCACCACGCCGGGGACCTCGAGCCGGTCGGCAACCGGTGCCAGCGCGGCGCGCACCGTGCGGATGCCGAGCAGGAACTGCGACTCTTTCAAGAGCACCACGGTGTTGCTCGACACCGGCCCGGTCGGCGCGTTGGTGGCGGGCTCGCCGTGGTCTTCGCCGCCGTGCGCACGAGTCGGAGCGGCACCAAAGGCGGCACCGAACACGACGACGAAGACAGCGGCAGAGATGCCGGCGGAGACCGCGTGCCGGCGACGTCGCACGAGCCAGGCGATGACGGTCGCCGCGATGACAAAGGCCAACGCCAGCGAGAGGACGATGGTGGCGACGGGCGGTCCGTCGTCGTGGTCGTGGGCGGCCTCGGCCGCGGCGTCGGCTGGCCCGAAGCGCAGCGCGGACAGCGCAACGACGTCGACCAGCTCGCCGGCGACCACGGTGATCGAGGCGGCATGCACGCCGTCGGCGCGCGGCGTCACGTTTGCTTCGTAGATGCCGGGGCTGGCGGTCGCGTTCAGCGTGACCGTCGGCGGCGGCGCGCCTGCCGTCGCGGTACCCGGCGGCTCGGAGAGGTCGAGCGTGACGGCGGCGCCTTCGATGGGGGCGTTGGTGTCGAAGTCGGAGATCAACACGCGCAGCGCGATCGACTGCCCCGCCGGTGCCGCAGGCCAACGCGCGACCAGCTCCACCGACGACGTCGACGCCGACGCCTGCCGCTGGCTGCTGTCTCCGCTCGTCGGCGGCGGTGGCGGTGCGCCGTGATCTTCGCCGCCGTGGGCGCGGGCGTCGACGACGCTCGCGAGCAGGGTCAGCAGCAGGACGCAGGTGGCAAGGGGGCGGTTCACGGCGTGGTTCCTTGCGGCAGGCGACCGAGGGCCAAAAAGGCAGCGGCGGCGGCGACAATCTCACCGCGCCGGGCGGCGATCGATTCGAGGCGGGCCCGGGCGATGCGATCGCGGCCGGTGAGCACGTCGGCGAGGTCGACGGCGCCGCCGAGGTAGCCGTCGGCCAACCAGCGCAGCGATTCGTCGAAGCGCGGCTCGACCTCTTGCCAGGCCGCGCGGGCGCGCACGCTGGACTCCCACGTCGACAGCGCGGCGCGCGCCTCGTGCAAGGCGCGCAAGCGCAGGCCGTCGCGCGCGGCCTCGCTTTGCAGCTGCTCGGCGTCGGCGACGGCCACGTCTCCCTGACCGAGGCTCCACACCGGCAGCGGCAGGCTGATGCGCAGACCCAGCAGCGTGTCGTCGTCGGTGACGACGGAGCCGCCGAGGTCGAACTCCGAGCGCTCCTGCGTCGCGGCGACGCCGACGGTCGGGGCCGGCAGACGTTGCCAACCCGCGGCGTCGCGCAACGCGCGCGCGCCGATGGCCCGGCGCGCGGCGGCCTGCACGTCGGGGCGGGCTTCGACGACGGCGATGAGCGTGTCGTCGGTGAGCGGCGGCACCACGATTGCCGGCCAGGCGACGACGACGTCGGGGCAGGTGTCGTCGCCGAGCTCGCGACACAGCGCCGCGCGCGCGGTGGCCAGACGGGCCTCGGCCTGTG
>JBKJNL010000846.1:0-3754 GCA_046593615.1 Myxococcota bacterium
CGAGCGCGAATAGACGATGCCGCCCAGCGAAATCACGGCGACTTCGCAGGTGCCGCCGCCGACGTCGACGATCATGTTTCCCGACGGCTCGGTGATGGGCATGCCGGCGCCGATGGCCGCGGCCATCGGCTCTTCGATCAGGTGGACCTCGGAGGCGCCGGCGGATTGCGCGGACTCTTTCACGGCGCGCTTCTCGACCTCGGTGACGCCGACGGGGACGGCGATGATGGCCCGCAGCTTTCCGAGCATGCTCTTGCCGTGCACCTTCTGGATGAAGTGCCGCAGCATCTCGGAGGTCGCGTCGAAGTCGGCGATGACGCCGTCTTTGACGGGGCGAATGGCCTGAATGGCGTCGGGCGTCCGCCCGATCATGTCCTTGGCCTCGCGCCCGACGGCGACGACCTCGCGCTTGCCGCCGGCGGAGGTCAGCACCGCCACGACGGACGGCTCGTTGACGACGATGCCGCGGCCCCGGACGAACAAGCGGGTGTTGCTCGTGCCCAGGTCGATGGCGAGGTCTTTGGAAAAGAGACCGAAAATTCCGGAGAACATGTCGTTGGCAACCTAGGCCACGAATGATCTCGCTGTCGACGAGGAATCAGCTCGTCCTGCGGGTATCCGTGGCGTGGGACCGGCACAGCACGACCCCTCGACGTCAACCTCCGGATCCGCACACCGGGCTACCGTGCGAAATGTTTCATTTTGTTTCCTGGTTTGGCGTTGTCCTGCCCCCGGGCCTCGGCGCTGCCCTTGCAACCCTGACACCGGGGCCACCGTGAGCAGATCAGCTCGATCGAGCAGCGGACCGGCGAACCGCGCGAGGAGCGCCGACGGCGACGAGCGCGGAAGCGTCTCATGACCGGCGTGACCCTGCTGCTGGCCTGCGTCGCGCTCGCCGGTGAGCCCGCCCCGGCAGCGCAGCCCGTCGCTCCGACCACCCAGGAGACACAGGCCGTCGAAGCCGTCGAAGCCGACGAAGCCATCGAGGTCGCCGCCGTCGCCGCCGCCGCCGCTGACGATGTCGTCGCCGACGAAGACCGCGCCGTCGTCGCCTCGGTCAAGTTGGGCGTCGACGGCCGCTTCGGCGTCTCGGCGGGCAACGTGCTGCTCGTGCCCTTCGTGGTGCCCGGCCCGGCGCTCGGCGGTGACTTCAGCGCGCAGCTGCTGTTCATCGACCACATCATCGTCGGCGTCGACGTCGCAGCCTCGGTCGGCCTGGCGACGGACCGCGCCGACCCTGCCCCGCTCGCGGGGTACCGCGGCCGCGGCCGCCTGGGGCTCATCACAAACCTCGACCGGCTGGTGCTGCAGGCCGACGTGCACGCCGGTGTGTCGTCGGTGGCGCTGCTGCCGTTGCCGCGCGTGGGCGTCGGTGGGGCGGCGGCCTGGCGGGCGATCGACAGCGGCATCTTTGTCTGGGACATCAAAGGCGAGATCGACCTCGACCTCGTCGTCATCGCCCCGGCCCCGGGCCTCGGCCTCTCCACCGGTTGGACCTTTCGCTACCGCGACCTCGACGCCGGCGTCCGCGTGGGAGTCGACGCCGACGCCATCGTCGCCGTCGTCGTCAACACCGTCGGCGCCGCCGCCTACCTCGACCTGTTTGTCGGCGCGCGCTTCTGATCTGCGGCGTCCTTCGATCGGTTTCAGGCGCGGCTTGAGGCGGTTTCCGGCCCGGCAAAACGCGAGGCCACGCGGTTGATTCATCGCAAAGCGAGGGCTACGCAGAAGCCTCGTTCTCGATGCGCCGACGGCGAGAACCCTGCCATTGCTCGACGAGGACGAAGATGACCATCCAGAAGCGCGACCCCCTGGTGAAGCTCACGGGCCGCACGCTGTTCCTGACCAAGGACCTCGACCTCCTCGCCAGCCAACTGCAGGGCGAGATCCTGAAGCACGACCCGCAGCGCGAGCTCATCGACAACATCTCCACCGACGAGCTCACGCCCGGTTGGGTGTGCTTCTGGTACGACGAGACCCTCGGCGACTACTGCCTCGTCGGCCTGCGCGGCGGCAAGGTGCAGAAAGACTCGATCAAGACCGTCAAGCCGGCGGTCATCGTCAGCGGCCTCTCGAAGGGCTGCGGCTCGTCGCGCGAGACGGCGCCCTACTCCGAGATGGTGGCCGGCGTGCAGCTCGTGGTCGCCAAGACCATCGAGAAAATCTACGGGCAGAACTGCCGCAACATCGGCCTGCTGACGACGACAGATTTCTCGGTGCTCGAGCGCATCGAGCGCGGCGAAGCGATCCCGCTCAGCGAGTTCACCAAGGGCCTCAACGACATCGAGAAGGGCATCGTCGAGTACGGCGGCCTCTTCAACTACAACAAGGCCCGCCTGGGCGGCGAGGTCACGCCGCCGCCGGTGTCGACGCCGACGCGGCCGATGAACCTGGTCGGGAAGATCATCGCCGACCGCGCCATCGCCGACGCCAAGACGGGCAAGACCGGCATCGCCGCCGTGAAGCCGGGCGACGCGCTCTTCTGCCGCGCCGATGTCCGCTTCAGCCACGACTACACGACGGCCATGTGTGAATCACTGTTCACCGCCGGCTACGGCAAAGACGCGCGGCTGCGTGATGTCGGCAGCATCTTTGCGTTCAACGACCACCTGACGTTCCGCAACAAGATCATGAGCGACGACGACAAGAAGAAGGGCTTGAACGTCCTCGTCGACAACCTCGGCGCGGTGCAAGAGGCCTTCGTCAAGAAGCACGGCATCCGCTACTTCGGCCTCACCGCCGACAAGAGCGGCTCCGAGGCCATCTGCCACAACGGCGTGATGGAAGAGCTCGGCGCCCCGGGACAGATCGTCGTCGGCACCGACTCGCACACCTGCACCGCCGGCGCCCTTGGCTTGTTCGCGTTCGGCGTCGGCTCCACCGACATGGCCAACGCCTGGTACACCGCCGACATCCAGGTCAAGGTTCCGCCGTCGGTTCAGTACATCCTGAAAGGCAAGCCGGCGCCGGGCGTGACGGCGAAGGACGTCATGCTTTACATCATGTCGCAGCAGTACTCGCGCGACGGAAATTGTATTGGCAAGGTGCTCGAGTTCAGCGGCGAGGGCCTGCTCCACCTCGACATGGATGAGCGCGCGACCCTGACCAACCTGGCCGTCGAGTGCGGCGCCACCACCGGCATCATCGAAGCCGACGCCGTCACCAAGAGCTACCTGATGAAGTTCCGCGGGTGGAGCGAAGAGCGCGCCAGCCAGGGCTTCTGGAAAGCCGACGCCGACGCCGAATACGACGCCACCTTTGCCATCGACCTCACCCAGGTGCCGCAGATGGTGGCCACGCCCGGTGACCCGAGAAACGGCGTCAAGGTCGCCGACGCCACCATCAAGACCGCCGACGGCGACAAGCCCGTCGTCGTCGAGATCGCCTATGGCGGCTCCTGCACCGGCGGCAAGATGGCCGACATGGACATGTACGCCGCCGTCCTGCAGCAGGGCCTCGATCGCGGAATGAAGGTCAAAGAAGGTGTCCGGATGTTCATTCAATTCGGATCTCAGCGCATCAAGCGCTACGCCATTGAAAAGGGCTACCTCGAAGTGTTCGCAAAGGCCGGCGCCGAGGACATCGAGCCCTCGTGTGGCGCCTGCATCAACGCCGGACCGGGCGTATCACGCACCAAAGACACCGTGACGGTTTCGGCAATCAACCGCAACTTCCCCGGCCGCTCGGGCCCGGGTCAAGTGTATCTCGCGTCGCCGCGCGTGGTCGCGGCCTCGGCCTTGAAGGGCTCGCTGAC
>JBKJNL010000862.1:0-5492 GCA_046593615.1 Myxococcota bacterium
GGCCGAGCACCTCCTTGGCGCGGGCCACGACGGTCGCCGGCAGGCCCGCGAGGCGCGCGACCTGGATGCCGAAGCTGCGACCGGCGGGGCCGTCTGCGAGCGTGCGCAAGAAAACGATGTCGTCGCCCCATTCTTTGACGACGACATGGACGTTTTTCAGCCGGCCGAGATGGTCTGAGAGGGCGGTGAGCTCGTGGTAGTGGGTCGCGAACAGCGTGCGCGCGCCGGTGGTGTCGTGCAGGTGCTCGGCGACGGCCCAGGCGATGGCCAGCCCGTCAAAGGTGCTGGTGCCCCGCCCGATCTCGTCGAGCAGCACCAGGCTGTGGGCCGTGGCCCCGCGCAGGATGTGCGAGGTCTCGGTCATCTCGACCATGAAGGTCGAGCGCCCCGAGGCGATGTCGTCGGAGGCGCCGACGCGGGTAAACACGCGATCACACAGGGACAGAGTTGCGTTTCGCGCGGGGACGAAGCTGCCGCACTGGGCCAGCACCTGACACAGGGCGACCTGGCGCATCATGGTCGACTTGCCGGCCATGTTCGGTCCGGTGACGACGAGGATCTGGCGCTCATCATCGAGGGTGATGGTGGCCGGCACGAAGGGCTCGCCGCGCTCGAGGGCGAAGCGCTCGACCACCGGGTGCCGCACGTCTTCGAGCTGCAGGCAGCGCCGCTCTTTGGGCAACAGCTGCGGGCGGGTCCAGCGGCCGGCCACGGCGACCTCGGCGAGAGAGACGGCGGCGTCGACGTCGGCGACGAAGGAAGCGGCTTCGAGCAGGGCGCGGGCGTGGGTCTGCACCAGCCCGAGGAGCACCAGCAGCAGCTCACCTTCGCGGCGGCGGCGCTTGCCGTCGGCGCCGTCGACCTGCTCTTCGAGGGCCAAAAGCTCGTCGGTGACGAAGCGCTCGCCGTTGGCGATGGTCTGCTTGCGGCGGTAGCGCTCGGGCACCTTGCCGGCGTGGGTCTTGGTGACCTCGAGGTACCAGCCGAAAATGTTGTTGAAGCGGATCTTGAGCGACGGAATTCCGGTCAGCTCTTTTTCTTTGGCTTCGAGGGCGCCGATGGCCGACTGGCCGCCTGATTGCAGCGTCCACAAGGCATCGAGCTCGGCGTCGTAGCCGTCGGCAAAGGCCCGCTCATCGCCGAGGGCCACGGGTGCGTCGCCGCGCAGCGCGCGCCCGAGCTCGGCGCAGACGACGGAGCAGCTCTCGATGGCCGCGCCGAGCTCGGCGATGGCCTGTGACCACGCGCCCGGCAGCGACGTCGACCCGCCAATGAGCGTCGGCCCGGACCCGCTCTCGAACAGCGCCGCAGCGATGACCGGGAAGCGCAGCAGGGCCTCGTGCAAGCGCACCAGGTCGCGGGGCCCGGCGCGGCCGTTGGCGGCGCGGGCCACGAGGCGCTCGACGTCGGCGCCGCCGAGGGCCGCGAGCAGTCCCGCGCGCAGGCCGGGATCGTCGACGAGGATCTGCATGCGACCGAGGCGGGCCTCGATCTCCGGCAGCGCAGCCGATGGCTGCAACAGCAGGCGCAGCAGGCGACGTCCGCCGGCAGCCGTCTTTGTGCGGTCGAGGTGCCACAAGAGCGTGCCCGCCCGGCGCAAGTCGTTGGGCGGCCCCGACAGATCGAGGTGCTGCCGCGTCGTCTGGTCGAGCAGCAGCCGGCTCTCGAGGTGCATGGCCCGCGGCGGCCGCAGGTGCTTCGGCAGCGCGCCCTGCCCGGTCTCCTCGGCGTAGACGAGGCACAGCTCGCAGGCGAGCAAAGCCGCCCGCTGCGACGGCTCGTCGAGCAGCGCATCGCGGGTGCCGAGCTTGTCGGCGCGCAGGTGCTTCACCGGCGCCACGCGCTGCTCGACCCGCCGGGCCGGCTCACCGGGGCGGGTCGCGATCAGGCGGGCCACCAGCGCCGGTGCCGTGGTGTCGTCGACGACGATCTCGCGGGGTTGCAGGCGCTGTACCTCGTCGATCAGCGAGGCCTCGCTGGTGCAGAGCGCAGAAATCAACTCGCCAGTCGATATGTCGAGGGCGGCGACACCCCAGTGCGTCTCGCTCTGCGCAGCGCTGTTGCCCTGGTCGGATTGAACGATGGCCGCCAGGAAATTGTTGCTGCGGGCCTCGAGGCTCTCGTCGTCGAGCACCATGCCCGGCGTGACGAGGCGGGTGACGTCGCGCTTGACGATGCCCTTGGCGAGCGCCGGGTCTTCGAGCTGGTCGCAGACCGCGACCTTGAGACCGGCGTGGATGAGCCTGGCGATGTAGCCGGGAGCCGCCGGGTGGGGGAAGCCAGCCATCGGCATCGAGTCTTCGGTCTTGTCGCGATCGCGGGTGGTGACCGCGAGGTCGAGGACGTCGCCGGCCTGCTTGGCGTCGTCGCCGAACAGCTCATAGAAGTCGCCCATGCGAAACAACAGGATGGCGTCGGGTGCCTTTGCCTTGGCCGCCAGCCACTGGCGCAGCATCGGCGTGACCTTGGTCGACGGCGGCAGCGTCACCTGGGAGCGGCGCACCAGCTCTTGATCTTCGGCGGCGGTCGGCAGCGCGGCCTTCACGATTGAACCTGCATCGAGCGGGGCTAGCGGGTTGCCGACACGTCGAGGAGGGGGGCCCTGCCCACAGACAGCTCAGGCAACTCAGGCCGCTCAGGGACGAACGACGATGGTGGCCGGCTCGGAGATTGACGGCCTCTGCAACAGCGCCGCCTGCACGGTGTGCTTGCCGGGCGTCAGCGTCCAGCGGGCCTCGAAGGGGAACCCGGCCTGCGCGACCGGCGCGCCGTCGACGAGAAACACCACCTGCTCGTCGGCGCCGCCGGCCCCTGCCCCGAGCAGCCGACCGCCGACTTCGACGTCTGCGGCCAGGCGCACCGTCGCATACTCCGGGGGGGTATCGGGGTCGAACGTGTAGCGCACGCCGTGCCGGGGCTCGGTCAAGACCACGACGGCGGCACCGACGTCGTCGTCGACCCCGCCGCACAGCCGGCTGCGGCGCGTGGGCGCAAGCTCGAGATGCTTCTGGCGCGCCCACCGCTGGTATTCCGACGGCAGCGTGATGACCGCGCGGCGCTCGACGACGTGCGCGGGGCAGCCGGCGGTGGCGAGGTCGCCGGTGCGGCTGTCGACGGCCAGGCGCTGGTGCCAATCGCAGCTGGCGCGCGGCGCGGTGCCGGCCACGAACAGCTCGGTCTTGTGGTTCGGGCAGTCGGGCCCGGCCAGCTGGCCCGACAGCGCGCACACCACGCGCCGCTCGGCGCCCACCGGCCCGGCCATCGATTGCGGCAACGGCACATGCCGCTGCCACGACGGCGACAGCGTCTCGACGAGGGCGTGGGCGGCGTCGGCGGTGCCGGCCAGGCCGCCGAGGTGGTTCATGCGCCGCCAGTCGTGGTTGCCCACCCAGACGACGACGAGGAGCCGGTCGGTAAAGGCCACGGTCCAGCCGTCGCGAAAGCCCTGCGAGGTGCCGGTCTTGATGGCCACGGCGATGTCAAAGGCCAGCGCCGATCCTTCGGGGAAGCTCGGCCGGCGGGCCGCGTCGTCAGCGAGGATGTGGGTGACGAGGTCGGCGGCCTCGGTCGACAGCAAGCGCTTCGGCAGCGGCGCGGCTGGCGCACTGGCGACGGCGTCGACGTCGGAGAAGCGCAGCGGTCTGGTGACGCCGTGGTTCTGCAGCGCCAGGTAGAGGTGGGCCAGCTCTTCGGGTGTGGTGTGCAGGTTGCCGAGCGCCAGGCCGAGGCCGTAGTGGCCGGGCTCGAAGCTGACGCCGTCGACGCCGCCGTCGTCGAGCAGCTCGAGCAGGCGCTCGACCGTGACATCGCCGAGCACGCGCAGGGCCGGGATGTTTCTCGAGTTGCCGAGGGCTTCGCGCAGGGTCATCGGCCCGAGGAAGCTCTTGTTGATGTTCTTGGGCAGGTAGCTGCGGCCGCGCTCGTCGAGGACATCCATCGGCACGTCGGCCAGCGGGGTCGCCGCCGTGTAGACCGTGTGCGACGTCGTCGGCTGCGTCGGGTCGAGGGCCAGCCCATAGAGAAACGGCTTCAACGTCGAGCCCGGCGAGCGGCGGGCGCGGTTGAAGTCGATGGCCCCGTGGGCGCCTTCGTGGCCGGGGCCGTCGAAGTAGTCGGCCGACCCCACCCAGGCCCGCACCTCGCCCGAGGCGGTGTCGACGACGATGGCCGAGCTGTTGGTGGCCCCGAGGTGGCGCACCTCGGCCAGGTTGTTCTGCACGATGGTGAGCGCCTGTTGCTGCACCTCGAGGTCGAGGGTGCTCTTCACCAGCGTCAGCGGCGGGTCACCCGGTCGCAGCGCGCGGCGCGCGGCGCGCACGTCGTCGGCCATCATCAATGCATGGTGCAGCGCGCTCTCGGGCCGGGGTCGCCGGTCGACGACGCCGAGGTTGCTCTGCAGGGCGACGTCGAGGTCGTGGTCGTTGAGGTAGCCGCGCGTGTGCAGCGCGCCGAGGATGCGATGGGCCCGGGCCAGGCCGCGGCGGCGTCCGGCTTCGGTGAACGGTCCCATCTTTGTGGGCTGTTGCGGGAGCCCGGCGAGCCAGGCGGCTTGCAGCCACGAGAGGTCTTCGACGGGCTTGTCGAAATAGAAGCGGGCGGCGCGGGCGGCGCCGTGCACGCGGGCGCCGTAGGGCGCGAGCGTCAGGTAGTGGCGCAGCAGGCGGTCGTGGCCGTGGTCGTCGGTGAGAATCCACGCTTCCGCCGCTTCTTGAAGCTTGGAAATGAGATCGCGCCCCCGACCGGACTGCATGCGGGCGACCTGCATGGGGAGGGTCGACGCCCCCGACACCACCCGCAGCGACGTCAGGTTCTGCTTCGTCGCTCGCAGAATCGACGAAATGGCGACGCCGCCGTGCTCGTAGAAGTGCCGATCCTCGGTCTCGAGGGTGGCCACCACCAGCCGCATGGGCAGCACATAGGGCAGCGGCCAGTAGCCGAAGCGGTCGTCGGCATCGCCGCCTTCGACCTCGGTGAGCGGCACATTGTGCCGGTCGACGACGAGGGTCGAGGGCACGGGCGAGATGAGCTGCGTCTGCAGCGACGAGACGAACCAGACGGCGCAGGCGACGACGACGACGGCGCCGAGCACGGCGCTGGCGGCGACGGCCCGGTTGCCGCGTCGGCTGCGGCGCAGGCGCTCGTCGGGGTCGATCATGCGGCGCGCAGCCTCGGCGCCCGTGAGGACGGGGGCGGCGAGACGGAGACGGAGGCCGAGACCTCACCCCCCCAGCCCCCTCTCCACGGGCGCTCCCCAAGCGTCGCTGTGGAGAGGGGGAGGAGAATATTGGCTGGATGGGGTTGGCCACGCGTGGCGGATTCGGTGTCGAACCCGACCACTCGGTGGTCGGGTTCGCGTTCGAACCCGCCCACCCGGAACGATCTCTCGATCCGGGACGTCTGACAGAACGAACCCGCGACGCGCGGCGGGCACGTTCGACGGCTATTCCCCTCCCCCTCTCCACAGCGAGTCCGCGAGCGCCCGTGGAGAGGGG
>JBKJNL010000879.1:0-5962 GCA_046593615.1 Myxococcota bacterium
CAGCTGAAGATCCCGGTCTACGCGTTCACCGACTGCGACCCCTACGGATTCGCCAACATCTATCGGACATTGAAAGTCGGGTCGGGCAACGCCGCGCACATCAATCAATTCTTCTGCGTGCCCAACGTCAGGTATCTCGGGTTGACCCCGCAGGACATCATCGACTTCGATCTTGGCAAGGCGACACACCCGCTGGCCGACGTCGACGTGAAGCGCGCTTTTGACGCGCTCAAGAACGATCCGTTCTTTCAGTCGCAGAAGCCCTGGAAAGCGGCCATCGATCAGCTGATGAAGATGCAGAAACGCGCCGAACAGCAGGCTTTGTCGTTGCATGGGTTGAACTTCGTCATCAAGGATTACCTGCCGACGAAGCTCAAGAACATCGACAAATTCCTGCCCTGACCGGGGCGGCGAATACGCTTCTTCATTGAGTTGCAGCCGATGCGTGCGCGGGGCGCGAGGAGACCTCACCCCCCGACCCCCTCTCCACGGCCGTTCGCCGAGCCTCACTGTGGAGAGGGGGAGGAGAATGGCCGTTCAGGCACTTTTCCATCCGCCGCGTGTTCGTTCTTTCGAACCTTCCACGTCGTGGCGGGGCTCCGATTCGACGGGCTTGGCGAGCGAAATATCACAGGGGGCCAGCCCCGTCTGACGGCTGTTCGCCCACGGTGAACGCTGGCCCACGTCGTGACGGCGAGCCGACTCGACGGGCTCGACGAACGAATCCCTGACAGGGGGCCAACCCCTCCGACGGCTATTCTCCTCCCCCTCTCCACAACGAGGCTTGGCGAGTGCCCGTGGGGAGGGGGTCGGGGGGGCGGGGTCTTCCGCTCAGCCCGGGAAGCCGTCGTCGCGCGTCAGGCCGTGGCGCTGGGCGCGGCGGTAGAACGTCGCGCGCCCGATGCCGAGGCGGCGGGCGGCTTCTGAGACGTTGCCTTCGGTCTCGCGCAGGGCGGCGATCATCATCTCGCGCTCGACCTCGTGCAGCGGTCGCACGACGGCGTCGGCGTCGGCGTCGCTGAAGCTGCCGGCGGGCTCATCCTTCTTTTGCGTGACGCTGTGGGCGCGGATTTCGTCGGGGAGGTCTTCGACGCGGATGATCCCACCCGACGCCACCAGCGCCATGCGCTCGACGGTGTTGTTCAGCTCGCGCACGTTGCCGGGCCAGGGGTAGGTCATGAGCGCTTCGAGCACCTCGTCAGACAGCGACGGCGGCGGCTGGTTCTCTCGGGCCGCGAAGCGGGCGAGGGCGTAACGGGCGAGGGCCGGGATGTCGTCTTTGCGGTCCTTCAGCGGCGGCACGGTGATGGAAAAGACATTGAGCCGGTAGAACAGATCGGCGCGAAAGGTGCCGCGCGAGACCTCGGTGGGCAGGTGCTTCACGGTCGCGGCCACGACGCGGACGTCGCCGTCACCGCCGCTGCGGCGCTCTTGCACCGAGGCTTCATGCAGGGTGCGGTGCAGGCGGGCCTGCAGGTCGGGCGACAGCTCGCCGACCTCGTCGAGGAACAACGTCCCGCCGCGGGCTTCGTCGAACTTGCCGCCGCCGGCGACGCTGTTGCCGAACAGCTTTTCGCCGAGGACCTCGGGGGGCTTCTGGGCGCAGTTGACGACGACGAACGGCCCATCGCGGCGGCGGCTGCGGGCGTGAATGCGGTGGGCGACCAGCTCTTTGCCGGCCCCGGCTTCGCCATAGATGAGCACCGGCACACGCGAAGCGGCCACGCGCTCGACCAGCGAGATGACCTCGCTCATGGCCTGGCTGCCGCAGATCAGGTGCGGTCCGCCGTCGCCGCGCAGCATGGCCGCGCGCAGTCCGTCGCTCTCGAGGCGCAGGCGGGTGTGCTCGGCGGCGTTGCGCACGACGATCGCGAGGCGCTGCAGGTCGATGGGCTTGGTCAGATAGTCGAACGCGCCGCGGCGCATGGCGTCGACGATGGAGTCGACCCCGACGGCGGCGGTGATCATGACGACTGCGATCTCGGCATGCTCGCGCGTGATGCGATCCAACAAGGTCAGGCCGTCGATGCCCGGCAGGCCCATGTCGAGCAGCACGACGTCGAAGGGCGACTGCAGCGAGCGATCCATCTCGCGTCCGTCGGGGAGGACTTCGACGGAGTGACCGTGGTGCTGCAGGTACTTCGACACCAGCCCACAGATCGCTTCGTCGTCGTCGATGAGCAGAACGCGGGCGGTGACGGTGGATTTGGCGACGGCTGCCATGAGAACTCCGGACAGGGACAGTGAAATCGGGCTCGAGATCAGATCGAGACACTCGACCGTCCCATGTCGATACAGGCACCTGCCCCATCGCCGCAACCCTTGGCGCGCGACCGGGGCCGACCCGGGCGCGGGCGGCGCGTGTGGCGTCGTCAGACCACCACCGATTCGGACAGCACGACTGGTCGACAGTTGGTCGCGCTTTTTGTCCAGCGGCTCGCGTCACGTCAGGGCGAACGTGGGCCTTCTGGGGCGCACACGGCGGGATCTTGCGGATGGGGATCAACCCAGCGAGGGCGGGGTCGCGTCCGTCGCGGACGGCGTCGTCGCTGGCGTCGTCGACGTGTCAATCGGCGTCGCGTCGGTCGGCGTCGGCGGCGTCGTCGTCGTGGGGTTCATGCTCTCGGGCATGCGGTCTTCGGCGGGGGCGGCCGGCGGGGCGTGGACGCCGAAGCCGAGCATCTCGTCGAACGCGACCGTGAGGCCGACGTTCAGCATGTCGTAGCCGGCCGTGTAGCGCCCCATGGCCACGCGTGTGCGCGTCTCGCCGTTGTCGAGCACGGGGTTGTCGACCTTGCCGGTGAACACGATCGACTCCTGGCCGACGACGCGGTCGAAGACAAAGATGTGGCTGTAGCCGACGTCGAGGCGGACGCCGGCGATCTTGGCCGACAGGCCGGTGCCGAGGCCGACCTTGTCGCCGTCGACGAGCTCCACCGAGTAGGTCTCGCTGGGGATGGCCCCGGTCTCGTAGAAGCCGCCGCCGTGCAGCTCGACCATCTTGTCGAACAACGCCAGCGTGCCGCCGGCGCGCACGCTCCAGCTGTCTTGCCAGTCCTTGGGCTGCACGATGGGGGGCAGGGGCTCGGGCTCGGCGCCGCCGATCGAGGTGTTCAAGTCCTGCGTGGTGAGAAAGACGTGGTCGTAGGTCGACCATTGCTCGTAGACGAAATCGGCCTCGACGTTGAAGCCGACCATCTTCGTTCCGTCACGAAAAATGTCGTCGACACCATACTTGATCCCGAGGCGATAGAACGGCGGCAAGACAAACTCGGCCTGGGCCGTGGCGTTGTCGTCGTCGATCTCGGCGAGCCCGGAGTCGATGAACTCGGCCTGGAATTTCTCGCCGAACTTCTCGATGGTGATGGGACCGCTGGTCTTCACGTAGCGGGGCAGCTGCAGCGAGCCGGCGATCTCGAGGTCGCCGAGGCCGAAGGGCTTCAAGGGGTTCGACCAGAAGCCGAAGTTGCCCGACGGGATCAAGTGCTGCTCGCCCTGGATGCGCACCTGGATGTCGTAGTTGACGTCTTCGTTGCCGGTGAAGTCGCCGGTCAGGCGCAGGTTCTGGTTGAGCCCGCTGGTCACGCCCTGCAGGCTGGCGCCAAAGGCAATCCAGTTCTGGAAGCGATACGCCAGGGTCAAACCGTAGTAGACCTCGAGCAGATCGCGATCAATCAACGTATAGCGCGTGAACTCATCTTCACCGAATTGGTAGTCGCCGGCCGAGGGGGCAAAGACGTAGACGCCGGCGGCGATGCCGTCGATGCCAAAGGTGTCGGTGTTGAAGGTCGCGAACATCCGCGGCACCGGCTGCACGCCGGCCTGGTTCGATACCTTGTTGGTCTGGCCGTCGAAGCGGCTGGGCTTGTCGCGGTTGCCGAGCTTGTTGGGCTCGGCGACGTCGGTCTGGCCGGGGTTGTCGGGGTCGTCGGCGTTGACGTTGCGGCTGCCGCCGACGACGGCGTAGGCGCGGGCCGGGTCGGCTTCGCCGGCCTGGTTGCGGTAGCTGCGTTCGACGTCGTCGAGGGGGGCGCAGCCGTTGTCGACGCCGCCGCAGTCGCGGACGAAATCGCTGGTGAGCCAGACGAGATTGAGATCGATCTGCAGCTGCACGCCCGTCGACAGCGTGATGGCCGCGGGGTTCAGCCACACCGCCGACGGATCGCCGGGGTTGACGATGTTGGCGCCGCCGCGGGCCAGCGTGCGGGCGCCGATGTCGCCGACGTAATACGCGGCCGCGTTGGCGTCGCTGGCGGCCAGCAGCACAAGCGCCGGGGCGAGCATCACGGCGCCGCGAAGCGCCTGCCGGGTTCCGCCGACGGGACGGCCGGCGGG
This sequence comes from Myxococcota bacterium, assembly GCA_046593615.1. Taxonomy (GTDB): domain Bacteria; phylum Myxococcota; class UBA727; order UBA727; family VGSZ01; genus VGSZ01. The sequence continues at coordinate 4,336 of JBKJNL010000879.1, forward strand.
GCCGGCGGGGCCGGCGGGGCCGGCGGAAGCAGGGGGGACGACGACGACAGCAGAACGACGCATGACGGCTCCGGGCTCTGACACGTGCTTCTCGGCGGGCCGGGAGCATGACACGAGAGCGCCTGATGGACACGAGAGCGCGCATTCAACGACGAGACCGCGCCCTGCGTGCGGTGCGGGGCTTCTTCCACGCCCGCGGCTTCGTCGAGGCCGACACCCACCAGCTGGTGCCCGCGCCGGGCACCGAGCCGCACATCGATCCCCTCGCCGTGCCGGTGCGTCTGCGGCTCGACGCCACCCGGGCGAGCACCCGCTGGCTCATCACCTCACCCGAGCTCGCCTTGAAGCGCGTCGTCGCCGCCGGCGTGCACAAGGTCTTCCAGCTGGTGCACGTGTTTCGCGACGGCGAGCGCACGCGCCTGCACTGCCCCGAGTTCACGATGATCGAGTGGTACCGCGGGCCCGGCACCCTCGCCGACATCGTCGACGACACCATGGGCTTGATCCGCGCGGTGGCCCAGGCCGTCGGCAATTCATCGACCGTCGACGTCGACGCCGCCCCCGAGCACGTCGCCGTCGTCGACGCCTTTCGCCGCTTCGCCGACATCGACCTCGACGCCGCCCTCGACGAGATGGCCGCCGGCGACCCCCTGGCCCTGCCGAAACGCGTGCGCGCCGCCGGCGAATCGCTGCTGGCGAGCGCCGACTTCGACGACGCCTTTTTCCACGTCATGGGCACGCGCGTGGAGCCCCGCATCGGCGCCCATCGCATCGCCGTCGTCGAGCGCTGGCCGGCGCAGATGGCGGTGTTGGCGAGGCTCGACGACGACCCGCGCTATGCGCGCCGGTTCGAGGCCTACGGCCAGAGCCGCACGGGCGACGGTGCCGGCGGCCACCACGGCACGACGTCGCTCGAGCTGTGCAACGCCTACGACGAGCTCACCGACGCCGACGAGCAACGGGCCCGCTTCGCCGCCGACAACCGCGTGCGCCAGCAGCTCGGCAAGCCCGAGATCCCGATCGACGAAGAATTCCTCGCCGCCCTGCCGCGGCTGCCGACGCCGACCGCCGGCAACGCCCTGGGCTTCGAGCGCCTGCTGATGTTGCTGACCAGCGCGGCCGACATCGACGACGTCGCCGCGCTCCCCTGGCGCTGAGCGCGCGTCGCTACTCGCCGAGGATCTCGACCAGCACCTCGTTGTGGCGCAGCAGCGGCAACGTCGATGGTGGGTCGTAGCCGGCGAACATCGGCGGGCCGACGGCGATGAGGCCGCGCTCTTTGACTGCTTCGAGCAGCTCGGCCTGACGCTGGGCGACGATCGAGGCCCGGTAGCGGCCCGACCACGTCAAGGCCGCGACCCGGCGGGCCGGCACGTCGCAGAGGGCGACGCGGCGGTCGTCGGGCTCGGGCAGCGTCGACAACGCGCGATCTTCGGGCAGCACGAAAGCGACGAGGACGCCGTCGCCGCGGTGCTCGGCGACGACCGGCACCGTCGCCCCGAGCTTCTCGCCTTTGCTCTCTTTGCTCTCCTGGCGTGCGCGCTTCGCCGGCGCCTGCGTTGCGCTCATGGGCGCGGTCCCGGGGATGCGGGTGTGCTTGTGGTTCTTGCCGCCGATGTAGCCGGCG
>JBKJNL010000395.1:0-4676 GCA_046593615.1 Myxococcota bacterium
AAGCTCGACGTGAACGGCCTGCTCGGCGACGCCGGTCGCAAGGTCATGAAGCGCGAGGTCGCGGCGCTGTCGCACAAACCCTACCGCGCGCGTGTCAAGAACACCGCGCAGCACAAGCGCGCCGACCGCCAGGCCGAAGCCGCCGCCAAAGCCCCCGGCGCCGTCCGCGTCGGTGACCGCGGCCCCGCCGTCGCCACCATCCAGCGTCACCTGCGCGCAGCGGGCTTCGACCCCAAGCACACAAACGGCGTCTTTGATGAACGCACCGCCGGCATGGTCAAGGAGTTCCAGAAGAAGAGCGGCCTCCAGCCCAGCGGCGTCGTCGGCTTCGGCACCTGGAAGAAGCTGCGCCAGGCCCAGATGGAAGCGAAGAACGGCACGTCGCCGGTGCAGTCGAAGGGTGAGCGCTCGGGCGCGGTGAAGAACACCGAGAAGCTCTTGAAGAAGATGGGCTTCAACCCCGGCGCCGTCGACGGCCTCTACGACGCCCGCACGCAAAAGGCCCTCGATCGCTTTCGCAAGAAGTTCGACCTCGGCGGCCGCGGCCAGGGCGTGGGTCCGGCAACGCTCAAGAAGCTGAAGCTCGGCGCCGCCGGCCGGCTCATGGGCAAGGGCACGGTGGCCAGGGGCTACGTCAACGGCCGGCCGCTCAACATCCGCGTCGTCACCGTCGACGGCTACCAGGTCGAGCGCTCGACGGCCGCGGCCTTTGCAAAGATGCGCGCCGCTGCCGCCAGAGACGGCGTGAGCATTCCCCTGGTCTCGGGCTTCCGCACCAACTCCCGCCAGGCCGAGCTCTACAGCGGCTGGGTCAACCGCCGCCCCGGCTACAACCCCGCGGCGCCGCCGGGCTACTCGAACCACCAGAGCGGCGCTGCCCTCGACCTCGGCGTGCAGCTCATCAGCCAGTCCGTCGGCACCGGCGCCACCTACAACTGGTTGGCGCGAAACGCCGCCCGCTTCGGCTTCAAGCGCATCCCGTCTGAGGCCTGGCACTGGGAGTTCCAGCCCTTGATGCGCAAGTACGGCCTGTAGACCTTTGGCTCGGCCTGCGTCGTCGTCGACCTCTCCGACGAGCAGGCGCTCGGCCAGCGCCGTCGACCTCTCCCCCCCGGCCCCCCTCTCCACAGGAAGTGGAGAGGGGGGAGGGGACGGACGAGCAGGGATCTCAGCGGGCGCGCCGCTCAGCGGGTGCTCGCGGGGTCGCGCGCCGGCAGAACCTCGGTGGGGTCAAAGGAAAGCGGCGTCAGCTCGGTGACGTCGTCGTCGGAGCGCAGCAGGTCACGCACCAGCGCGCCAAGGGCCGCGGCGTCGGCGACGCCGACGTCGGTGGCGACGACGAGGTCATCGAGGGCGGCGAGCATGTCGCTGGCGCTGTTGAAGCGGGCGTCGGGGTCTTTTTCGAGGGCGCGGGCCAGGAACAGATCGAGCGGCGCCATCGACGGGTGCACCGACGACGGCGGCGGCGCCGGCTCGATCATCAAGGCCGCCAGGGTGGCGACGTCGCTGTCGCGGGCGAACAGGCGGCGGGTGGTGCACAGCTCCCACAACAGCACGCCGAGACAGAAGAGGTCAGAGCGCTGGTCGATGGGCCGTCCGTCGGCGTGCTCGGGCGCGATGTGGCCGCGGTGTCCGGCGGCACGCGTCACCGTCGACTCGTGATCACCCAGGGCCCGGGCCACGCCGAAGTCGCCGATCTTCACCTGGCCGGCCTTTGACACGAGCACGTTCTGCGGCGCGAGGTCGCGGTGGATGATGCGCAGCGGTCGTCCGTCGGCGTCGACGGCTTCGTCGTGGGCGTGCACCAGGCCGCGCAAGAGCTCGCGGGCGATGAACGTCAAGATCGGCAACGGCAGCGTCGTCTGCCGCTCGGCGACGGTGCGCAGCAGGGTGGCGAGGTCGAGGCCGTCGACGAGCTCCATGGCAAAGAACCAGGCGCCATCGACGGAGCCGACGTCGAACACCTGCACGATGTTCGGGTGCACCAGGCGGGCTTGCAGCGCGGCTTCGCGGCGAAAGGCGTCGACGAACTTCGGGTCTTTGGCGAGGTGGCCGTGCACGAGCTTCAAGGCGACGTCGCGCTCGAAGCCGCCTTCGGGGCAGTAGCGGGCCCGGTGCACAACGCCCATGCCGCCGCGCGCGATTTCTGTGCCGACGACGTACTTGCCGAACAGGTCGCGGGCCCGGGCCACGCGCACCGATCGGCCAAAGGCCTGGCGCAAGCCGATGGCGATGAACGACGACAACAGCCCCGACAACAGCAGCCCACCGGCGCGCACGGCCAGGTGCGGACCGGCCCAGCCGGCGGCCTCTCGGGCCTCGAGGGTGCCGCCGGCGATGGTGGCGACGACGACGACGGCGACGGCTCCGATGACGCCGCCGAGCAGCGAGCGCAGCGGCCGCAGCTCGAGGATCGACAGGCCCTGGATGCCCGAGAACAACAGGACCGGGCCCCAGGTCTTCATGGCCCCGTGGGCGCCGAGGTGGCCGAGGATCTGGAACAGCACGATCCAGGGAAACAGGTTCTCGAACACGAACGTCGCCCACGACAGCCACGCCGGCAGCCGACGCCGGCGGATCAAGGCGCCGACGATGCCGAACCAGACGACGACGGTGACGCCGATGGCGAGGGCCGTCAGCGGGATGTTGGCTTCGGTGACGTTGTCGATGATGACGACCATGGCCATCAAGAACACGCCGAGCAGCTGCAGCCCGCGGGCCTTGAGCTCCTTGAGGCGGTTCAGCTGCTCGTCAAAGGCGGCGTCGATGCCCGGCGGCAGCGTCTTTTGCGAAGCGGCTTTCACACCCGCGCTCTACCGCTGCGCCGAACCGACCGCGACGGCAGCCGAAAAAAACGCGCCCTGCTTCCTGGCTCCTCCCCCCCTCGCCACTTCCTGTGAGGGGCCGGTCACCGCCGCTTCGCGCGCCGCGCCAGGGTCTCGATGACGGTCACCAGCTCCTTGGGCTCGTAGGGCTTGCTCATGTGGTGGTTGAAGCCCGCGTTGAGCGCCTTGAGCCGGTCGGCGGCGCTGGCGTAGGCGGTGAGGGCGATGGCCGGGGTGCGCCCCGCTGGCGGCGGCAAAGCGCGCACGCTGTGGATCAAGTCGTAGCCGGTGGCCCCGCTGAGTCCGATGTCGGAGACGATGACATCGATGGTGTGCTCGTGCAGCGCCGCCAGTGCCTCTTCGGGCGTCATCACCGCGACCACCTCGGCGCCGTGGCGCTCGAGGGTCAGGCGCAAGAGGTCGAGCAGGTCGGGCTCGTCGTCGATGATGAGCACGCGGCGGCCGATGAGGCTTTTGGCGGGCAGATCGACCGGCAGATCCGCCGGACCCGGCGGCAACCCCGGCAACAAGAACGGCCGCGTCGGCTCGGGCGGCGGCTCGACCGGCATGCGCACAAAGAAGCTGGCGCCCTTGCCGGGCCCCGCGCTGTCGACGCCGATGGTGCCGCCGTGCAGCTCGACGATGTGCCGGGCGATGGCCAGCCCGAGGCCGAGCCCCGAGTGGGTGCGCGTGATGCTCTCGTCGGCCTGGCGGAACCGGTCAAAGATATGGGGCAGGAAGTCGGCGGCGATGCCCTGGCCGTCGTCGGTGACGAGGAACTCGAGGAACACCTCGTCGCGCCGCACCCGCACCGTCACGGTGCCGTCGCGCGGCGTGAATTTGACGGCGTTGGCGACGAGGTTCCACAGCACCTGTTGCAGGCGATCGCAGTCGACCATGGCGGTGCCGGCGCCGGCCTCGAGCGCGCTCTCGAACGGCGTGTCGAGCCGCACGCCCTTGACCGCGGCCGTCAGCACCACGGCGTCGACGGCGGCCTTTAGAACGGCATCGACATCGCAGCTGCGGATGTTCAGGCGCAGCTTGCCGGTGACGATGAGCGACACGTCGAGCACGTCTTCGATGAGCCGGATCTGACTGCGCGCGTTGCGGGCGATGGTCTCGAGCGCCAGGGCCTGCTTGTCGGGCGCCAGCGCGCCTTCGAGCAGGATGTGGGTCCAGCCCAGGATCGCGGTCATCGGCGTGCGCAGCTCGTGCGACAGCGTGGCCAGGAAATCGTCTTTGAGCTGCCGGGCCATCGCGCTGTCTTCGCGGTCGTGGAGCGCCGCGCGCGCGCCGAGCTGGGCGCAGGCGGCCACGGCGCGGCGCCCGATCTCCTCGGCCAGCAACAGGTCGGCGGGCCCGTAGGGCTCGGTGCTCTCGACGCGACCGAGCACCAGCGCGCCACTCTCGGCGCCGTCGACGACGAAGGGCACCACGAGCGCCGACCGGGTCCGCAGGTCGAGCTGGTCGAGGCGGCCCCGGTCGGGCCCCACCGCCGGCACCTCGGCCAGCGACGCGTAGAGGCGCGCCGAGCCGGGCACTCCCAACGAGACCACGTCGGTGCCGCCGGCGCCGCCGGCGCCTTGGAAGCCGTCGACGACGCAGCGGTCGGCGAAGCTGCGCGACAATGCCTCGACCACCGCGCGCAGCATGGTGGGGATGTCGAGGGCGAGGGCGATGCCGTCGCTGACCTCGGAGAGCAGGCGGGAACCGTTGGCGTGGTGCTGCCGCTCGCGGGCGTGGGCGATGGCCCGCAGCAGGCCCGAGGGCTCGACCTGGCCTTTGCCAGCACCCAGGCCCTTCACCGGGGCGTGCAAGACGTGCTGCGCAAAGGCCAGGTCGAGCCCTCGG
>JBKJNL010000963.1:0-11184 GCA_046593615.1 Myxococcota bacterium
GCGTGGCGGCCTCCAATTTCGTGAGGTGTTGCAACGCACGCCGTGACGTTTCCTCTGCCCTTGCAGCCTGCCCGAGCCGCGCCTCGATCATCGACGCCAGCGCGCGTTGCTCAAGCACTGGCATGAGCGGAATCGGCGCCGACATGAGTTTGTCTTGGCTCAAGTTGCGCATCGAGTCGCTGGTCCCCGTCGCGTCGCCTTCAAATGCGCGACGGACGGCATCAGTCCTCAATGCGTGCAGGAGGCAGCGCTTTTCCACGCCGACCTCAACCCGCAGTCGGAGCGTCTTGTCGGAGAGCATCAAGGTCGGGTGATCTTTCTCGACCAAGACAACAGCGCCGACGAGCTCGACGGTGTTCGCGCGTGAGATCAGCAGGTCGCCCGAGCGAACAACCGCGCCTCCGTCGAGAGAGTCACCCGGGAGGAGCGCTTTGTTCGCGCTTGGGTCGAACTTGCCCCAGCTCACGGCGCTGACTTTCAAAACTCCGGGCTCGTCACCCACTGCGGGGCGGCCTTCGGTCTGGGGCTGCGTCCCGCATCAATGCCGGCCAGCACTTCACCGAGCGTGATCCAGCACCAGGTCGGCGGCAGCTCGGGCAGCTCGCTGGCGTCGACGGCGGCCGGCTCCTCGTACGTCGCCTTTTTCGGATCCTTGCCCTTGGCCTTGAGCCCGTCCTCCCAGCGGCGGCGGCGCTCGGCGCGGATGCGCTCCAGCAGCTTCGACGCCGGCTCGACGTCTGGGTGGGCGGCGCGCCAGTCGGCGGTGAGGTCGCCGCGAAAGGCGGCGGCGAGGATCGAGCGCTTCAGCTTCTCGAGCAGCTGGGGAACGCGACCGAGGTGGGCTCGTGCTTTCGTGCTTCGGCTTCCGAGCCGCTCGAGCTTCGCGACGATTCGTCGTTGTTCGTTCTGCGGCGCCAACGGCATCTCCAGCGAGCGAACATCGTCGAGATTGATCCGCATTCGTCCAGAACCGTGAGCGTGCGCTTCGGCGCGGTCTTTCCCCTGGGGACAGTTGAGGGCGGCGACGAGGAAAGGGGCCTCGACCGAGCTTCTGACCCGAAGCCGTGCGCAGTCGGCCTTCACGATCGCAAGGCCAAGCTCGGCGGGAGCAAGGCATGCCCGGCCGACCGGCTCGGCCAGCATCGCGATGAGGACGTCACCGGCGATCACCTCGTGCTTTCTCAGCCCTGCGAATTTCTCGTTCGTGACGCGTGCGACAACGTCATCGAGGAAGCGCCCGACGCCGATGTTGCCCAGCCTCACAACGCGAGGCCCAGTCGGCACGTAATCCGCCGACTTCAAGTTGCTCCGGAAGGGGCCATCGGTGAGCGCCCCGGCGTGGTCGGCGCGCACGTCGTCGAGAGTCGCCATGACCCAACCCGGCGGCAGCTCGTGCTCGCTCATTCCGCCGCTGCCTTGAGCGTCTCTTCCGGCTGCAGCTCCACGCGGCGGTGGGGGTGGCCGCTGGAGAGGCCCGGGCGATTCCATGGCGAGCCGGACGGGCACGCCGGCGACAACGGCCAACCGGCAGCGTCGAGCCGCGGATCAATCCTTCGCTTGCGTGTCAGCCATTCGCTCTCGGTCACAGTGCCCCCGCTCGGGCCAAGCTAGTCGCGGTCGCCCGATCCGCTGTGACGACGTCTGCGCCGATCACCGCGGCGAGACACCGGCCAGATGTTCAGTGGGGCCGCAGACAGGCAAACGCCTCGTCGCTTGTCAGCGCTTCTGGTGCTCGAGGAACCGCGCAAAGAACGGCACCGCCGCGGCCTCGGCCGCCCCGCCCGTCGTCACCGGCACCTGGTGCCGCTCCGAGCCGGGTCGGCCGCGGCGCTCGCGCAGGGCGGCGGCTTCGACGCCGTCGCCGGCGACGCCGACGGTGTAGGCGACGGCTTCGTCGTAGGCGTAGGCGCGGGCGTCGTCGTCGAGGTCGCCGTTGTCGGCGGAGGCGAGCGTGCGCTCGTGGAAGCGGACAAAGGCGACGTGGCGGTCTTCGCGGAAGCGGGCGACGGCGGCGCCGACGACGCCGTCGGGGCCGGCCAGCTCGATGAGCTGCTGCAGTGCTTGCAGAACCCGCAATTGAGAGGCGGCGGAGGCGTCGACCTTCGCCAACGCCTCCGCCGCCTCCCGATCCGCTTGCGCGAGATTCACGTGCCGTCCGACTACTGGCCGAGCTTGCTCTTCAACAGGTCGCCGAAGCTGCCGAGGCCCGACTTGCCCTGCTGGCCTTTGTCTTTCTTGTACTCGTCGACGAGGGCGCGCTCTTCGGCCTGCTCGCGGGCGGTCTTACTGGCCTTCATGCGGCCGCGCTCGTCGATGTCGATGATGAGCGCCTGCACGGTGCTGCCGATGGGGAACGCCTTTGCCAGGTCGGCGCCGCGGGGCGTGCCGGTCTCGCTGGCGGGCATGAGCGCCGAGCCCAGCTGCTCTGCCGAAGATGTCGACGCGGCGTCGGTGCCTTCGGGGAAGCAGTTGAGGAACACGCCGTACTTCTCGATGCGGTCGACGACGCCGACGACGCGGGTGCCGCGGCCGAGCTTCGGCTTCGGCGGCGGGAACGTCTGCTGCTGGCGCGGCTGTCCGTTGCCGTTGCCGTTGCCGTCAGCCGAGTAGGCGTCTTGCGGCTGGTCGCTGATGGCCTCGCGCATCGACAAGCTGACGCGGCGGCGCGCGAGGTCGACGTCTTTGATGCGGACCTGCACGTGCTCGTCGGGCTGCAACACGTCGGCGGGGTGGCGGATGCGGCGGTCGCTGATCTCGCTGACGTGCACGAGGCCTTCGACGCCGGGGAACAGCTCGACAAAGGCGCCGAACGGCTCGAGGCGGGTGATGCGGCCGACGAGCGAGGCGCCGGGCGAGAGCTCGTTCATGCGCTCGACGAGCGGGTCTTGCTGCATGGCCTTCATCGACAGGCCGATGCGCTGCTGGCCCGGACGCTTCGGGTCGTCTTCGATGCGAACGATCTCGACCTTGACCTGCTCGCCGACCTTGACGACCTCGTTGGGGTCGGTGACGCGGCCGTAGGTCAGCTCGGAGACCGGCACGAGGCCGTCGATGCCGCCGAGGTCGACAAAGGCGCCGAAGGGCTGGATGCGGGTGACGACGCCGTCGAGCACCAGGCCAATCGCGAGCTTCTCGCGCAGCACGGCGGCCTTTTCATGGCGCTCGCGCTCGAGCAGCGAGCGGCGCGACAGCACGATGTTCTTGCCGCCCTCTTTCACTTCGCGGACGTGGAACTGCAGCGTCTTGCCGACCAGGGTCTGCGGGTCGTCGACGAAGTTGATGTCGATCTGGCCCAGCGGGCAGAAGCCGCGCGTGTTGCCGATCGAGATCTCGTAGCCGCCCTTGTTGACGCCGGTGACGGTGCCGTCGACGGGCATGTGCGACGACTTCGCCTGCTCGAGCATGTCGACGTCGATCTGGTCTTTGCCGATCTTCGGCGAGACCATGACGCCGTCCTTGAAGCCGACGACGTAGGCCGTGACCTGCTGGCCGACGTGGACCGTGACGGCCCCGCCTTCTTTGCCGCTTTCTTTGGAGGCCCCTTCTTTCGAAGGACGCTGGTCGAGGTAGTCGGCGATGGGCGCGTGGGCCTGCTGGGTCTTGCTCAGCTCGAAGAACACCGAGTCGGTGCCGATGTGCACGACGGTGAGCTTGACGCGATCGCCGATGCGCACGTTGGTGCGCTCGACGCCGCCGGCCTCGGCCAGCATCGCCGCGAAGTCGCCGACGTCTTCGTCGGTCTTGACGACGATGGGCTGCAGGTCTTTGAAGAGATCGGGGCCGGGGCCGTGGCCGCCGGAATTCGGGCCGCGGGGCTTGTCGTCACGACGTCCGCCGCGGGCGCCGGCGTCGCCGCGGGGGCGGCCACCGGGTCCACCCGGTCCACCGGGACCACGACCGCCACCGGGTCCACCGGGACCGCGACCGCCGCCCGGACCACCAGGGCCGCGACCGCCGCCGCGACCATCGGGGCCGCCGCGATCATCGCGACCGGGGGCGCGGGCTTCGCGGCCCTCGCCGGAGCCCTGGCCGCCGCCTTCGCGGGGCGCGCGATCGTCGCCGTGCTCGTTGCGCGCCGCCCGCTCGGCGATGGCCGCGGCATCGAGGACGGGGCCGCGCGGGCGACCGGCGCCCTGCTCGGATCGATTCTGTTCGACGACGCGGACGACGCCGACGGCGCCGACGGCGTCTTCGGGCACTTCGATCTGCGACTGCGGCGGGGCCGGGCGGCTGCCCTGGGGGCGCCCCTCTCCGGGCCGCGCGTCGTTGCGGCGCAGCGTCTGGCGCGGCTCGTTGCGCTGCAGCATCGCGGGGTCGATGCGGCGGCCGGTGTCCACGGCGCCCGCGCCACCTGAGGCGGGAGACGCAGCACTCGAGGCGCTCGCCGCTCCGGAATCCGCACCGCCGGACGACGCCGGCTGCTCGCCAGGGCTGTCGGCGTTCTGGCCTTCGGCTGAGGTGGAGGTCTCGGGCTGGTCGTTGGGCGTGTCGGACATTCGGTGGGCTTCTTGTGTGTGAGGAGCCCGGCTCGTCGCACCCGCTGCCGACGTCGTCAACCGTCGTGACCCCCGTGGCGCGCAGCGCGACAGGCGTGGCGCGCGGCCCGCCCGTCGAGCTAGGCGAGGCGCATCAAGATCCGGCTGCTGACGTCGCGCACGACGGCCATGGCCGTGGCCAGCTTCTGCCAGGCGGCGTCGCCGTCGCGGGCGCCGGGCAGGGCGCCGCTTCGGGCCAGCTTGTCGAGCCGCGGGTCCGAGCGCAGCACCGCCGCGGATTTGGCGTCGTCGACGAGGGCGAGGGCCTCGCGCACCTGCACCAGCACGTCGAGCGAGGCCCGCAGCTGCGCCGCCTCGTGGGCCGGCACATGCCCCTGGCGGCGCAAACGCGACAGCGCCCGCCGCGTCGACGTCACCAGCACCGCGCCGTCGGCTTTGGCGTGGAACAGCTGGCTGCCCTGCACGGCGAATTCGACGTCGGCCATGCCACCGTCGCCGAGCTTGATGTCGAGGCCGCCCGAGGCAGCGCCCGAGGCAGCGCGCTCGTCGATCATGCGGGCCCGCATGTCGAGCAGCCGCAAGCCAAGCCCCGCCGGAGGCTCGCGCCGCAGCGACGCTTTGACGACTTCGACGACGCCGCGGCCGAGGGCGCGGTCACCGGCGACGGCCCGCAGGCGCAGCAGGCTCTGCCGCTCCCACAGGGCGCTCTCTTGCTGGTGGTAGGCCGAGAAGCGGGCCAACGACGTCGTCAACGCGCCCTGGTTGCCGCTCGGCCGCAAGCGCGTGTCGACGGGGTAGAGCGCCGCGCCGTCGAGGGGCGCCGTCAGCACCCACAACACCTGCTGGGCCATGCGCGTGGCCCACTCCTGCGCGCCGATCGATCGCGTGCCGTCGGACGCGGCGTCTTCGTCGGCGTCGTAGACGAAGGCCAGATCGAGATCGCGAAAGAAGCCAAGCTCGCGCCCGCCGAGCGAGCCGAGGGCCAGCACACTGAAGCGCAGGCCCGGCACGCTGCCGTGGCGCCGCGCCATACGGGCGGTGGCGACGTTGACGGCGGCCCGCAGCAACGCGTCGGCCAGGGCGCTGCTTCTGTGCTGCGCGTCGATGACGCCGATGCGCCCGGCGAGAAACGGCAGCGCGGCGGCGAACACCAGCTCCTGCTGGATGCGCGAGAAAAAGGCGAGCCGATCTTCATCCGACGGCGCCGCGTCGACGTCGTCGCTGCTGCCGGTGCGCAGCAGGCGATCGAGGGCCGGCGCCGAAGACCGGCGCGAGCGCAGGCCGAACAGCAGCGCGTCATCGACGCCGCCGCGGCGCGCGAGGCGGGCCAGCGATCGCGACAACGGCGCCGACAACGCCAGCACGCGGGCCACGACGGCGACGCTGCGGTCGTCGAGCTTCTCGAGCACGGCGGGGTGCGGTCGCGTGGCAAAGACATCGGGCAGCCGCTCGAGCGCCGCCGCCGGATCGACGCTGCGCCCGATGTTCTCGAGCAAGCGCTCGACGAACCGCCGCACCGGCAGATCGCGCAACGACGACGGCGACAACAGCGATCCGCGCCGGCGCTCGACCTGCTGCAGCAACGTGAGCGCGCGGGCGCCGTCGACGAAGCCGGCGTCGACCAGGGCCCGGGTGCGCAGCGCGTCGTCAGCGGCGGGATCGAGGGCCGTGCGCACCGACTCCGGCGCCTCGGCGCGGTCTTCGCCGAGGTGCCGCACAAAGGCGTCGTGCACGTCGTGGCGCACGACGGCCAGGGCCTCGTCGAAGCGGACGACGACGCCGGGGCGCTGCAGGGCGCGCCCGACACCGACGGCGGCGCGATCGTGCTCGGGCCCGTGGTCGGGCAGGTCTTGCGTCTGGCGATCCTCGCCGAGCTGCAGCGCGTGCTCGACGCGCCGCAACAGCTCGTAGCCGTGCACCAGCATCTGCGCGGTCGTGTGCGGCAACAGCCCGAGGTCGTCGAGGGCCAGCAGCGTCGTCGCCGTGTCGAGGGGCCCCTTCAGCCCCTTCAGACGTCCGCCGTGCAGCAGCTGCAGGCTCTGGGCGATGAACTCGACCTCGCGAATTCCGCCGCGCCCGCGCTTGACGTCAAAGACGCCCGCCTGCTCCGACGACGTCGTCACCTGGGCCTTCATGGCGAACAGCTCGTCGACCACGCGGGCATCGACGCTCTTCTTGAACACGAAGGGCTGCAGGCGCTTCACCAGCAACGAGCCCGTGCCGTCGACGTCGACGACGGGGCGCAGGCGCAGCAGCGCGGCCCGCTCCCAGGTGCGCCCGAAGCGCTCGTAGTAGCTCTCGACGGCGTCGATGGAATTCACCAGCGGCCCGCGCGTGCCTTCAGGTCTCAGATCGAAGTCGACGCGGAAGCAGAAGCCGTCGTCGTCGACGTCGGCGAGGATCGCGCGCAGCCGCCGGGCCCAGGCCGTGAACCACTCGTGGGCCGAGACGCCGCTGTCGGAGACGACGTCGTCGGCCCCATCGCTGGGACCGTCGACTCGCACGGTCTGATCGGCGCGGTAGACGCAGACGATGTCGACGTCGGAGCTGGGGTTCAGCTCGCGGCTGCCGAGCTTGCCGAGCGCGAGCACGGCGCGGCCGCCGGCAATGGCGCCGAGCTTTTTTGCGGTCTCGGCAAAGGCGACGCGATCGGCGAGGGCGATGCACACGTCGGCGACGTCGGACCACAGGCGCGCCGTCACCAGCGGCGACGCGCCCTCGACGAGCTCCTGCCAGGCCGTGTGCACCAGGGCACGCTTGCGCAGCAGGCGCAGACACCGTCGCGCCGACGTCGACGGCACCCGAGCCATGGCCTCGAGACCCGGCGGCCGATCGAGGAAGCGCGTGAGCCCGGGCGCGGCCTCGACGAGACGGGCGGCCACCGGCGACACCCCGCGCAGCGCGTCGGCCGCGGAGCCTGGGCCCGAGCGGCCCTGGAGCGGGGAACCTGGGCCCGCGCGGCCCTGGAGCGGGGAAACCGGGCCTGAAACGGGCACGAGCTATTCGGCCATGCCGACGCGGCCGGCAAAGACGACGACGGTGGCGACGGTGGCGACGGCGGCGGTGACGGCGAGGGCGTCAGAGGCGACGGCCTTGCCGAGCGCCTGCGATCGCAGCGCGCTGCGCTGGTCGTCGACGGGCGGCGTGTCGTTGGCGGCGGTGTTGTCGGTGTTGGCGAGGGCGCCGACGACGCCGGATCCGACGCCGGCGGCGACGGCGCCGCCGAGGGTGACGTAGCCCCACGGGTTGGCGAACCACGGCGCGGCGGCCGGCGTGGCCGAGGCCTCGCGCACCGTCAGCGGCTGCTCCGGCGTCGTCGTCGACGTCGGCTTCGTCCCCGTCTTGGGCGGCGCCGGCAGGCGTCCACCCGGCGCGGCGCGCAGCGGCGGCAACAGCGACGCCAGCAGCTGGTCGGCCCAGCCCTCCACGGGCTTGTTGGCGGCCGTCAGGGGCCGCGTGCGCACCGCTTTGAGAGTCAGGCCGTTCTGGCTGTCGACGACGGCCACGGAGACGACGAGGTTGGCGCCACCGCCACCGCCCGCAGCAGCACCACCAGGGGCCACCGTCGCGGCCTCGATGCCGACCTTGCCGACGACGACATAGGCGAGGCCGGCGCGGCGGGCGCGGGCGGCGCTGTCGGCCACGTGCTTCTTCCAGGCCGCCGCGCCGGTCGAGCTGCGATCGCCCTCGCTCGCGAGACGACCGGCGTCGGGCCGGTAGACGGTGAGCCGCTCAAAGAAGCCCTCGGCGAGCTGGTCGGCGACGCCGGCGGGGGCCGCGCCTTCGAGCAGCAGCGGCAGGAAGAGCACGCCCGGCCCCTCGCCCCGTTCGACCTCGTCGGTGATGGGTTCGGCGTCGTCTTTGATGCGGCCGCCGGCGTCGAGGGGGCAGCGGGTCTTGAGGTCGTCGGCTTTGGCGAAGCCTTCGAGGTCGTCGACGCGCAGGTGGGCCCAGACCTTTCCGCTGCGCAGCACGCTGACCGGCGCGCCGCGCTTGATCTTCCAGCTGCGCGAATCCGAGCGGTTCTTCTCGAACAGCAACAGCTCGTCCTTCAAGCGGCACAGCTGCAGCGTGCCGGCGCACGCGGCTTCGAGATCGCGCGTCGCCACCGAGGCCTTTGCGTCACCGGTGTTGATGCGGCTGCGGCCTTCGTCGCCGACGACGACGAGCTCGACGTCGGTGCCGGGGTCGAGCGCGGTCTCGATCTTGCCGTCGGGCGTGTTGATGGTGACGAGCAGCGCCGCCTTGAGCGTGCAGACGTCGCCCTTGTCCATGGCCTGGGCAGGCAGGCTGACGAGAATTCCGGCGACCGCGACGACGACAAAACGCATGGGCGGACTGTAGCTCTCCGGCCGGAGACTCTCCATGGGTTCCTGCGTCGTCGGCCGGTGCCCGGGGGCGTCGACGACCGGAGGCGACGTCGATGCCGCGGCGGCCGTCTCCGTCAACGACCGGCAAGAACGACCCCGCCGGCTCCATGAGCATCTGTGCTCATGGAGCCGTGCGCCCGTTCGGATGACAAGGCTCGCCACCACCCCAGAGGATCGCAACATGAAGTCTCTGACCCTGCTCGGCGCCATCGCCATCGCTTCTCTCGCCACCGCCTGCGGCACCAGCACGTCGGCCAGCGTCTCATCGGTCCAGGGCATCGGCTTCTCGACCAGCCCCCTCAGCCGCGCCGACTACGTGATCATGGGCGACGCCAAGGGCGAGGCCTGCGCCGAAGAGACCTGCGTCGCGTTCTTTGGTTGCACCAAGAAAGCCGGCTCGGCCGCTGGCGAAGACCTGCTCGAAGGGCGCCTCAACTCCGACAACGTCGACAACGTCAACATGCGCGGCGGGTCCACCGGCGACCTCGACTTCTTTACCGCGCTGATGAACGCGCTCTTTGGCGGCGGCGACGAAGGCGGCCCGTCCGACTCCGAGCTCGCCGAGCGCATCGCGCTCTACAAGGCGATCGAGAGCGTCCCCGACGCCGACGCCATCATCCAGCCGCGCAAGAGCATCCAGGTCACGACGACCGCCGACCTCTTTGGCAACGGCAAGAAGAGCTGCGTCAAGGTCAAGGGCAAGGCCATCCGCTTCAAGACCGACGTCGAGCTCGCCGCCACCACCGCTGGCACGACCACGACGGCCGGTTCCGTTTCGGCGCCGGCGCCGACCGCTCCTGTGTCCCCCTGAGCTCTCCTGCAGCGTCGTCCTCGAGAGGGGCGCCCCGGGGCCGATCGGCCCTGGAGGGCGAATGAGAGCGGACGACGCTCAGCAGCCCAGGCTCTTGCGCCGATCGAGGAACGCGCGCACCCGCACGCGGTTCTCGACGGCATAGGCGAGGAGCCGGTTCATGCCCGACAGGTCCAGCTTGACCACGGCATGGGCACGGTGGTTCTGCACCGTGCGGAGCGAGCAGCCCAGCCGCACAGCGATGTCACCGCTCGTCAGTTCATCAGCGAGCAGTGACACGACGCGCAGCTCGGCCCAGGTCAAACGTCGGAGGTCGGCGTCTTCGTCGTCGTCGCCGGTGAGCAGAGCACCGGCGAGCGTACCCGACACGAAGCGCCGCCCGGCGGAGACCGAGGCCATGGCATCGAGCAGCTCCTCCACCGCGCGATCCTTGAGGACATAGGCGTCGGCGCCGGCGGCAAAGGCCGCCCGCACGAGGGCGTTTTCGTCGTGCAGCGACAAGACAACGAAGCGGGCCGAGGCGCCATTGGCCTTGGCCCGCCGCACCAGGGCCAGCCCGTCGAGGCGTGGCATGTTGATGTCGACGATGGCGATGTCGGCGAGGGCCAGCAGCGGCCCCGCGGCCTCGCCGTCACCTGCTTCTCCGACGACGTCGTGGCCGGCGGCGACGAGCACCTCGGCCAGCCCGCGGCGAAAGATGGGGTGGTCGTCGGCTATCACCACGCGGCTCATGGGCCGGGTGTTGCCACACTCGGGCCTCCCTGCACGAGCCCCTCCTGCTGCAAGGGCACCACCACCACCACGACCGTGCCCGTCGGACCGCTTTCGAACGAGAATGAGCCGCCGAGCAGCCGCGCCCGTTGCTCCATGCCGGTGACGCCGGTGCCGGGCACGAGGGCCCCGACGACGCCGCAGCCGTCGTCGGCCACCCGCACCTGCAGGAAGCCCGAAGACGTCCGCAGGTCGACGTCGATGCGCTGGGCCGCACCGTGGCGGGTGGCATTGGCCAGGCACTCCTGCACCACGCGATACATGTGGATGGCCAGGGCCCCGAGGCCGGTGACGTCGTCATCGGCGACGACGGTGTCGACGACGACGCGCACGCCGGTGGCCTTTTGGTGGCTCTCGCCGAGGGCCTGCACGGCGCTGACGAGGCCGAGGCGCTCAAGGGTGGCCGGCGCGAGGTCGCGCGCCAGTCGGCGCACGTCGTCGAGGCAATGGCCGAGGGACTCTTTGAGGGCCGGGCCCTCGGTCGACGAGCGCTGCTTCAACAGCAGCAGCGAGTGGCCGAGCCCGTCGTGCAGGTCGCGCGCGAAGCGCTCGCGCTCGGTCTCTTGCGCCAACAGGACCCGCTGCAGCATCTCCTGTTGCCGGCCGAGTCGGGCGTCGGCGAGGGCGCGCTCGGCGAGCTCTTTGCCGCGGCGCAAGACCCCGACGCGGGCCGCCAGCGCGAGCGACAGCAGGATCATCTCGAGGGCGGCTCCGAAGCGCACGCCCTGCGTCGACG
>JBKJNL010000199.1:0-6360 GCA_046593615.1 Myxococcota bacterium
CGACGACGTCACCGACCTGCACAGCCGGCACAATGCGGGTTCGACGACAGACACGTCAAACGAAACCCTTGGTGTGCCCCTGCGCGGTTGACTCCCCGGGCCCGGGCTTCCCGCTTCAGGGCCGCTCGGGCCCGGGCTGCCGTTGCCAGGGCCGAGCGGGGCGGGGCGGGGCCCTCAGGCGGTGCGGGCGCCGTCAGCGGTGCGCCAGCCGGCCGCTTCGCGCCGGAAATGTGACGTGCCGACGGGAGCGAAGCGGGGGTGGCCCTCGCCATTTTCGTAGCGCTGCACGTCGACAGCGTCGCCGTGGACCTTGATGACCTGCATCGACCGGGGGTTGAGACCGCGCACCCGCCACGACGTCGAGGTGCCGGCGCCGATGAGCACGTAGGGGCGCTTGAGCGTCGGGAACGGCACCTCGGTGGTCAGGGCAAACGGCACATGCACATGCCCGCTCAGGAGGACATCGACGCCGGCGTCGCACAGGGCCACGGCGGCCTCGGGCGCGTTGGTGACGACGTCGTTGCCGTCGGGGTGACGGTCGAGCGCGATGGGGTGGTGGGTGTAGGCGACCCGAACGACCGCGTCGCCCCACAGCGGCGGCAACGACGACGACGACTCTGCTGTGATCGTGCCCTTCACCTGGCGCTTGGGGTTCACCGACGGCAGCGCCGCGAGGACGACGTCGCCGACGCGCAGGCTTTTGCGTTGGACATCTTCGGGGACGACGGCGCGCCAGTGGTGCAGCGGGGCCGTCATCCGGCGCCACGGCGGCCACCAGTCGACGTCGTGGTTGCCCGGCAGGCACACCAGGGGCAGTGGCCGCAGCCGATCGATGAGGCCGACGAAGCCGCGGAGCTCGTCGGTGCGACAGCGCTGCGTGACGTCGCCGGTGCAGACCACGACGTCGGGCTTGATCTCATCAACGGCGTGCAGCAAGGCTTCGACGGCGGTCTCGACGATGGTGCCGAAGTGCAAATCGGAGATGTGCAGCAGGGTCGCGCTCATACGGTCCTCATTCGGTCGTCATTCGGTCGTCATCGCAGGGGTCTTCGGCACCAGCACCCGCAAGACGCCCCGGTGGATGCGGAAGCGCAGCGGCATCTTCAGGCGCTTGATCTCGCCGTCGACGACGACATCGACGGGTGAGTGGCTCGAGGTGAGCGTGAGGTCATCGACGCCGATGGTGTCGAGCTCGCCGGCGCCGGCGAGGTGGCCGATGGCGGCGCGCAGCACCAGCTTGAACATCTGCCAGCGGCTCACCGGGCGAAGCACCACGAGCGCGAGCTGCTCAGGGCGGCCGCTGCCGTCGGCGCCCGAGGGTGCGGGGCGCGTGACGTTGGCGACGTCGAGGCCGAGCTGCTCAAGCTGCAAGGTGTTGTTGCCGACGAAGACCATCGGCGTGGTCACGGTGCCCGGCGATCCGTCGATGGTCATCTGCAGGCGAAACGGCGAGCGCCCCCGCAGCAGCACGCGCACCATGACAAGCGTGTCGACGATGCGCTTGCGTCCCCAGTGGCGCTTGGCGCTCTCGCGCTCGCGGATGAGTGTCGTGTACATGCCGAGACTGGCGTTGTTGAGGAACGCCACGTCGTTGACGGTGCCGACCGAGACCTTTCGGGGCTCCCCGTCGTCGAGCAGGGCGAGGGCGCCGTCGACGTCGGCGGGCACGCCGAGGTCGCGGGCGAAGTAGTTGAAGGTGCCCAGCGGCACGACGCAGAACGCGGCCGGCGATCCGCGCAAGGCGTCGGCGACGGCGTTGACGGTGCCGTCGCCGCCGGCGGCCACGACGACGTCGGAGGCTTGATCGGCGCGCTTGACGAGATCCCGGACCAGCGCCCCCAGGTCGTCGCCCTTCTGCGGCCTGACGACCTCGAGCTGCCGACCCGCCGCGCGCTGTCGCAAGACCTCTTCGATGGCCGACGCATCACCCGCGCCCGAGCCGGGGTTCAGGATGGCAAAGATGCGCTCGATGACGGCGGCGGCGACCCCAGGCAGGGGCTCGCCGGCAAGCGCAGCAGAGCGGGTGACGTCAGGCATCGCGAAACCCTCCGGAGGCGGAGCTTCTCTTGCGAAGGCGCGCACGTCCGCGCAGCAAAAAAAACGATCAGGGCTTCGACGGAGCCGCCGTCGGAGCCGCCGTCGGAGGCGCCGTTGGAGCCGGCGTCGCGGCAGCTGTCGGCACCGTTGCCACACCCGCGTCTTCGTCGTCGCGGCCGCTGTGGCTCACCGACGTGCCGGTGGCGTGCCCCTGCAAAATCTCGCCGTTGTCGTCGAGGAGCACAGCGATGTCGCCTTCGTAGAGCATTCCTTCCTGGAAGCCCCTTGGCAGCGCGCGCATGTTGAGCACGACGTGGGCGCCCTGCTCGCAGGCGGCGCTCTTGAGCGTGCGCAGCGCGTAGTCGGGGCCTTGCTCGCGCACCTGGTTGGCCGACCACTCGAGGACGATGTGGCCGAGCACCTTGTGCGGCCGCGTGTAACGCGTGCCGTCGTCGATGACGTCGACGGGGCAGTTGTCGGCGCGGGGCTCGACCGTGGGCGCGCCGGTGTCGCGCGTGAAGCTCACGGGGTTCACGGTCGTGATGCAGCCGGCGACGGAGGCGAGGGCGCCGAACACGAGGGGGACCGAGACAGCGACACGCATCATGGAAGAACCCTCAAACCGCGGGAGGCCGACGTCGGTGACGCCGTCGCCGACGCCGACGCCATCGCCGACGCTGCCGCCGGGGTCCGCTGCTGGTGATGTTGGTGGGCTTCTTTCGCGTGGTAGCTCGAGCGCACAAAGGCGCCGGCGAACACGTGTGTGAAGCCAAGCGCGCCGCCGTGATCGCGGAAAAGGGCGTAGGCGTCGTCGTCGACGTAGCGGGCGACGGCCCAGTGCTTGAGGCTCGGCCGCAGGTATTGCCCGATGGTCGCGATGTGCACGCCGAGGCCGCGCATGGTGTCGAGGGTGGCGAGCACTTCGCCGTCGTCTTCGCCGAGGCCGACCATGATGCCGCTCTTGACGGCGGGGTGGCCGCTGGCGGCGACGTAGCGGAGCAGGTTGGTCGTGACCGCCCACGACGACTGCGGCCGCACGGCCAGGTAGAGGCGCGCGACGGTCTCCATGTTGTGGTTGAAGACGTCGGGGCCGGCGTCGAGCACGACGTCGATCAGGCGCGCGTCGCCGGCGAAGTCGGGTGTGAGGATCTCGACCGTGAGCCCGCGGGCCTTGACCGCGCGGATGCACGCCGCCCAGTGGTGGGCGCCCTTGTCTTTGAGCTCATCGCGGTCGACCGAAGTGATGACGACGTGGGACAGCCCCAGCGCCGTGGCCGTCTCCGCCAGCTTCTCGGGCTCGTCGCCGTCGATGGGGCGTGGCTTGCCGGTGGTCACGTTGCAGAAGTGACAGCGCCGCGTGCAGCGATCGCCGAGGATCATGAACGTCGCTGTGCCCGAGGCGAAGCACTCGCCGATGTTTGGACAGCGGGCCTCTTCGCACACCGTCGACAGACCGCTGTCGCGCATGAGGGCATGCACACGCGCGCGCTCAGCGGTGGTCCCGAGATTTTTTCTCAGGTGCTCAGGCAGGCGCAGCGGGGCGTTCTCGGTGGCGGGCACGCGGCGACCCTGCCCGCCACCCGGGGCAACGTCAACGCGTTGACGGCGACGCGTTGACGTCGACAGCGCCGAAATCTGGACGCGATCAGATGACGCGTTCGGCGAGCATCCAGGCGAAGCCGCCGACGGCCATGGCGGCTCCGGCTGCCGCCGCGAACAACGCCGAGAAGGCACGGGCGCCGCCGGGGCGCGCGGTGCGGATCTGCAACACGCCGGTCTCGGACAGCTTCTGCAGCTGGGCCTGCGTCTTTTCGTCGAGCAGGAAGATCCCCGACTTCATGGTCGGGTCCGGGAACCAGCCGGCGCCGTCGGAGAGCAGCGCGGCGTTGGCGAACGGGTCGTAGCTGCGCGTGGGCTCACGGGCGAGCAGCAGCTCATCCTCGGTGAGGCGCTCGACGACGCGGGCGTACACCCACGCCAGGGCTTCGGATTCGCAGACGCGATCCCAGCCGGCCATGCCGGGTCGCCACAAGCGCGTGCGCGCCGAGACTTCGCCGAGGTCGACGAACAACAGGATCTCGTCGCGCGTGAACGGACCCTTGGGCTGGTTCCGGATCGCGCACCACCAGCGCGTGTTGTCGACGGCGGAGACCTTGAGGCCGACCACGTGCATGGTGCCGCGGCAACACTGGCAGCGGACCTTGACGAACTTGCCGGCGACGCGGGCGTCGGGGATCTCGTAGGCGGTGTCGCAGTGCTCGCAGGTGTGTCGCATGGAGGCTCCGTGTGGTGCCCCAGAGGTACAGGCGGTTCCAGGTGGCTCCAACTTTTCGACCGCTGATTTGCTGGCTCGGCCGAGGCGTTGATGCCGTGACGACGTTGTCTCATCGAAGATTGCGAACGGGGGGAGTCGAACCCCCACGGGTTGCCCCGCTGGAATCTAAATCCAGTGCGTCTGCCAGTTCCGCCACGCTCGCGTCGTCGTAGTTGCCGTCACGCGATGGACCCTAGCGAAGGCCCATCTTTTCTTCGAGGGCCTGCAGGCGACGATGCTGCCGCGCGGTCATCGTCTGGTCGGTGAGGCTCTCAAGGGTGATGGTGGCCTCGTCGGTTCGACCCAGCAGGCGCAGGGCCTCGGTGCGGCACAGCTCGCGCTCGATGGTGCGAAACGCGGTGGCGGGGCCGTCGTCGTTTTCGGCGGCGCGCTTCAAGGCATTGAGTGCGCCGCGGCCATCGCGCGCAAAGGCCCGCTCGATGGCCCTCGTGCCGGCGAGGGCGGCGGCGAGCTTGCGGGCGTTGCCCTGTCCACCGAGCTCACGCGTCGAGGCCCGGGCCAGGCGCTTCTCGGCCTCATCAAGCAGGGTGGCCGCGGCCGCGCGTTCATCGACCGGGCCGGATCCTTCGTCGACGTCGGAGTCGTCGGCCACGGTCATCAGGGCCGCGACGCCGGGTGCGCGCGCGTCGTCGACGGGCCCCACGCGCCGCAGCGGGTCGCCGGGTTCGTGATCGCTCTGCGCGCCCGGTGCGCCGACGTCGTCGGTGGCAGCGAGATGGGCAAAGGCGCGGTTGTTCAGCCACAGCACGGTTGTCAGCGGCATGTGGAAGAAGCCGGGCGGGTATTGATCGAGCACGCGGGCGGCGTCGTCGACGAGGTCTTGCTGGATGAGCACGCTGGCGAGGTTCGAAGCCGCCAGGGTACGCATGACCCCGGCGGGGCTCTCGGTCAGCGCTTTTTCGGCCGCGCGTTGGGCGGCGGCGAGGTCGCCCAGGGTGATGCCGCCGACGACGGATTGGCCAAGCCGGTTCTGTCGCCACGTCTGCGCCAGCACCTGGCCCGTGGCCAGCCCGACGGCGAAAAAAGCAGCGGCGGGGAGCGTCAAGATGCCGGTGGCGACGCCGACGCCGATGACGGCGCTGCCGCCGACGAGCACGAAGAAACGGCCGACGGTGCGCACCGAGCGACCCGGCGTGGGAGCGCGATACGGAGCCAGCGCGTCGTCGTCGCCCACCACGGCGAGTGCACGGCTGCTGGCGTCGTCGACGGGCTCGTCGTCGAACAGGACACCCTCGCGGGCGAGGCCAAAGGGCGAACGGGCAGAGTCAGACACGAGGTCAGGGTAGCGACTGTGCTGGCCGGGGTCCAAGCGACCTCGCCCGCCGTCGCCAGCCCTCGCGCCCCGCTGTCGCGCCGCCGTCGTGCCGCTGTCGTGCCGCTGTCGTGCACCGGTGGCGAGAGGCGACCGTGTGGCGCAGCGGCGCTGTCTTCGCTTTCGACGCGCAGCGTCTACGGCGGCACGACGGCGGGCGTTCCCTCGACGACGGCGCGGTGGTAGCGAGCGGCGGATCCATGAACCCCGGAGCAACCGTGACCACGCCCAGCTTCAAGACGCTCAAGGCCCCCACCACCGGCGAAGCCATCACCATGAAGGATGGAAAGATGGTGGTGCCCAACAACCCCGTGCTGCCCTTCATCGAAGGCGACGGCACCGGCCCCGACATCTGGAAGGCCTCGCAGTACGTCTTCGACAAGGCTGTCGAAAAGGCCTACGGCGGCACGCGCAAAATCACGTGGCTCGAGGTTGGCGCCGGCGAGAAGAGCTTCCGCGCGTCGGGTGATTGGCTGCCCGAAGACACCCTGACGGCGTTCCGCCACTACCTCGTCGGCATCAAGGGCCCGCTGACCACGCCGATCGGCGGCGGCATCCGCTCGCTGAACGTTGCTTTGCGCCAGATGCTCGACCTCTACGTCTGCCTGCGTCCCGTCCGCTGGTTCAAGGGTGTGCCCTCGCCCGTCAAATCGCCCGACAAAGTGGACATGGTCAT
>JBKJNL010000221.1:0-3786 GCA_046593615.1 Myxococcota bacterium
GCCAACGAGGCCCGCGCGCCGGGCGCGAGCCTCGTTGGCCCTGACCGGCCTGGCCTGCGACGCCGACACCGTGACCCTGTTTTCCGACGGCAACGTCGTCGAGCGCGTGCACCCGCCGCTGTTGCCGGGCGGGGCCAGCTTCGCGCGCCTGCCCGACGGCAGCGGCGCCTTTGTCGTCGCCGCCGCCACCCCCGGCGCCGAAAACGCCGCCTTCATCGACGACGCGGCGCGGCTGTTTCGGGGGCTCGATCAGCCGGTGCCGTCGACGTTGCCGCAGCTGCGCGTGACGTTGCTGCCCGCGGCCGAGCAGAGCCTGCGCGACGACGGCGCGGCCTACGTCGAAGCCTCCGTCGAATTCATCGACGCCGACGGCGTCAGCCAGACAACGTCGACGGGCATCCGCCGCAAGGGTCAGAGCGTGGCCCGCACGATGGACCAGAAGGCCGCCTTCAAGCTCGACCTCGATCGCTTCACGCCGGGCAACCACCTGCTCGGCGTCGAGAAGCTCACGCTCAACAACCTGGTGCAAGACAACAGCGCCAGCCACGAGCGCCTCTTCTACGGTCTGCTCGCCCGCCGCGGCCTCGCCGCCCCGCGCACCGGCTACGTCGCCGTGACCGTTAACGGCGTCTTCTTTGGCGTCTATCTCGCGCTCGAGAGCACCGACGACGCCGGCTTCCTCGGCCGGGTCTTTTCGTCGACCCGCCTGCTCTACGAGGGCGAGTACGGGCAGGACCTGTTCGTCGGCAACGAAGCCCAATTCGACGAAGACTTCGGCGACGACCCCACGCGCGCGGCCCTGACGACCATCACCGCCGACCTCGAAAGCGCCAACGGCGCCACGCTCGTCGCCGACACCAGCGACACCCTCGCCTGGGACCGCCTGGTGCCCCAGTTCGCCGCCGACCTCTTTGCGGGCCACTGGGACAGCTACACGGCCACCAAGAACAACTTCACGCTGCACATCGACGACGACGGCCGGCTGTCCATCATCTCGGGCGGCGCCGACCAGGCCTTTACCGAGGTGGTCGAGGTCGCAAACGGGCAGGGGCGCCTGCTGGTGCGCTGCCTCGAAGACGCCGGCTGCGCCGACGCCGTCGACGCCGCCCTGGTCGCCACCGCCGTCGACGTCGACAGCTGGTTGCGTGGCGGCGGCGCTGCGCGGTTGCGGGCCGATGCTGTGACGCTGCAGACGGTGTTCGCCGCCGACACCCGCCGCGAGTGGGATCAGAACCAGATCCCCGCCGTCGTCGACGCCCTCGTCGCCTTTGTCGAAGCCCGCGTCGCCGCCTTTGTGCCGGCTCCGTCGACGCCCTGAGTCACCTCTCAGCAGCAGACGCGCCCGACAGCACCAGGAGCCGCATGCGCGACCCGCACACCCAGACCCCCAGCGACCTGCGCCGCGCCCGTGCGCTCGGCATCCCCTTTGCCGGCGTGCCCGGTCCGCAAAACGCCATCACCGACGTCGCCGGTGTCGAGGTCGGCTACCGCACGATGATCCGCGGCCACGGCCCCCTCGTCGTCGGCCACGGACCGGTGCGCACCGGCGTCACCGCCATCCACCCGCGCGGTCGCGCCGGCGCCGGCGTCCCGGTCTTTGCCGGCGTGCACAGCCTGAACGGCAACGGCGAGATGACCGGCTTCGTGTGGATCGAAGAGTGCGGCCGCACCGACCTGCCGATCCTCGTGACCAACACCCACAGCGTCGGCCTGGCCCGAGACGCGGTGCTCAAGTGGATGATCGCCCGCCACCCCGCGCGCATGCCCGAGTGGGGCCTCCCCGTCGTCGCCGAGACCTACGACGGCCAGCTGAACGACATCAACGGCTTCCACATCCACGACGACGACGTCTTTGCCGCCCTCGACGACGCCCACGGCGGCGCCCTCGACGAAGGCAGCGTCGGCGGCGGCACCGGCATGGTCTGCTACGAGCACAAGGGCGGCTCGGGCACCGCCTCCCGCGAGGTGATCGTCGGCGCCAGCGTCGGTGCCAGTGCCGGTCCCGGCAGCGTGGGGCAAGCGGTCGGCACGCCGCACAAGGGCACCGTCGCTGCGTTCGTGCAGGCCAACTTCGGCCGCAAAGAACAGCTGACCCTCTCGGGGCTGCCGATCGGGCGTTGGCTGATGGAGCAACAGAGCGAAGCACCCGTCGAAAAGCCCGACGCCGGATCGATCATCGTCGTCGTCGCCACCGACCTGCCGCTCCTGCCCCACCAGCTCAAGCGCCTGGCGCGGCGCGCCGGCCTCGGCATCGGTCGCAGCGGCGGCATCGCCGGCCACGGCTCCGGCGACATCTTTCTGGCGTTCTCGACGGCCAACGCCGGCTTCTTTGCCGCCGGCCTCGGCCCGCGCGCCCTCGAAGCCGTCCCCGACGACGCCCTCAGCCCGGTGTTTGCCGGCGTCATCCAGGCCGTCGACGAGGCCATCTGGAACGCGCTCATCGCCAACCAGGACATGCGCGGCATCAACGATCGCCTCGTGCCGGCCTTGCCCCACGCCGTCATCGAGCATTGGTGCCGCACGGTGCTGCATCGTCCCCCGCCGCCCCCGTCGCCAGCGTGAGGGCGCGGCGACGTCGCCACATCGTCGACGTCGCCATCGTCGCCATCGTCGCCATCGTCGCCATCGTCGTGTGACGGGCGCGCCGTGCACCGGAGCGTTCCGGCGGGCTATCACCACCCCATGCGTTTTTTCTTGTTGCTGTGCGTGGTGCTGGCCAGCACCGCGGCGCTGGCCGCCAACGACAAATCGCGGGTGTTGGTGCTCGAGCCGTCGTCCGAGGTGATCGACAAGCCCACGCTCGGCACCATCGCCAGCCTGATGCTGGTGGAGCTGTCAAAGAACCCCACCATCGAAGTCGTCTCGGCCACCGACGTGCGCCGCCTGGCCGAGCTCGAAGGCGACAAGCAGGCCATGGGTTGCGCCGACAACTCGTGCCTCGCCGACCTCGCCGGAGCCATGGGCGCCCGCTACGTCGTCTTTGGCGACGTCGGCAAGCTCGGCTCGCTGATGATCTTGAACCTCAACCTGTTCGACTCGACAAAGGCCGTCGCCGTCAACCGCGTCACCGTCAAAGCCAGCGGCGCCGAAGACCTCGCCGGCAAGCTCGACGCCGGCGTGCGCGACCTCGTGGCTCCGTTGTTTGGCGCACCTCCCGTGGCCGCGGCATCGACGGTGACGGCGCCGCCGACGCCGGTCGACGACGGCAAGACGTCGCCGGCCCTCATCTGGGGCTTGATCGGCGGCGGCGCAGCGGTGGTCGTCGGCGGCGGCGCGTTCGACCTGCTGTCGCCGACCTCTGACGACAAGGTCGTCGACGGCTACGACGTCATCGGCCCGATCGGCATGCTCGGGGGCCTGGCCCTGGCCGGCGCGGGCGTCGCCTTGATGGTGACCTCGCCATGATCGCCGCCCACCCGACCCGCCTTGCTCGCCGAGGATCCCCGATGAGAGCGCTCACAGCTTCTTCCTTCGTCGTCGTCGTCCTGCTCGTCACAATTGGCGCCAGCGGCTGCGGGCTGTTGAACGGCATCACCGATGGCGGCGTGCGCTCGCCGTTTGCAGGCCCTGCCCCCAGCGAAGGTGAAGGCGAGTCCGCCGAGGGCGAAGGCGAGGTCGCCGCCGAAGGCGAAGGCGAAGGCGGCACCGGTGAAGGCGAAGGCGAAGGCGAAGTGGTGGGCTGCGAGACGTCCGACGAGTGCGGCGCCGGCTTCGTGTGCGTCGCCGACGGGTGCGTGCCCGACGCCGCGCTGTGCACCCTCGACGACGAATGCGGCGCGGGCAAGG
>JBKJNL010000388.1:0-18713 GCA_046593615.1 Myxococcota bacterium
CGACGTCACCACCCGCGGCCACCGCTACCACGCGCCCGGTGAGGTCAAGGTCACCTCGGTGGCGGGCTACCGAGCGGCGCTCGATCGCGGCCAGGTCCAGCTGTCGCGCCGCGATCGCGCCGAGCGCATCGTCGTCGAAGCCCACCGCCTGGCCCGAAGCGTCGGCGGGCGCCTCGTCGAAGACGCTGCCCTCGTCGACATCGTCAAGAACCTCGTCGAGAAGCCCTGGCCCATCCTCGGCCGCTTCGAAGAGCGCTTCCTCGAGGTGCCGAAAGAGCTGCTCATCTCCGAGGCCCGCGAGCACCAGAAATACTTCATGGTGGTCAGCGACGGCTCGACCGGAAAGGCGGGCGACCTGCTGCCGTGCTTCATCGTCGTCACCGGCGCCGAAAGCAAAGACCAGGCGAGCCTGGCCGCCGGCAACGCGCGCGTCTTGCGGGCCCGCTTCGAAGACGGCGCCTTTTACTTCCGCACCGATCGCGAAAAGAAGCTCGGTGATCGCGTCGCCGACCTCGACAAGCTCGTGCTGCACAAAGAGCTCGGGCACTACGGCGAAAAAGCCCGGCGCCTCGTCGACCTCGGACAGCGGTTCGTCGACCTCGTCGCAGTGCATCTCGAAAGCAACGGCACCGGTGCGACCACGGCTGGCGAGCAGGTGCAGCGCGCGGGCCTCTTGTGCAAAGCCGATTTGACGACGGGGGTGGTGAACGAATTCCCCGAGCTGCAAGGCGTCATGGGGCGCACCTACGCCCGCATCGATGGCGAAGACGACGCCGTCGCCGTGGCCATCGAAGACCACTACGCGCCGCGCTCCGCCGGTGGCGCCCTGCCGCGCAACGACGTCGGCGCCATCGTCGGCATGGCCGATCGCATCGACACGCTGGTGGGCATCCTGGGCATCGGCAAGGCGCCCACCGGCAGCGCCGACCCCTTTGCCCTGCGCCGCGCCGCCGTCGCTGTCATCTCCATCGCCATCGATCGCGGCTACCGCTTCGCCCTGGCCGAGCTGGTGCTGGCCTCGGTCAAGGCCTTTCAGGCCCAGGGCAAGCTGCCGAAAGCCGACCCGCAGAAGCTCGTCGCCGACGTCACCGGCTTCGTCGGCGGACGCCTGCGCTCGGTGCTCATCGATCGCGCTGGCGCCGCCGGCTTCGGCGACGTCGGCGATGTCGTCGACGCTGCCATGGCCGCGCGTGCCTCTCGAAAGGGCGGCGGCCTCGATGACCTGCCCGACGTGTGGGCCCGCGTGCAGGCGCTGGCGTCGTTGCGCGGCCAAGACCCGACCTCGTTCGCCGCCGTGGCCGCGACCTTCAAGCGCGTTGGCAACATCGTCAAAAAGGCCCGCGAAGACGGCAACGCCGTCGGCCTCGCCGTCCCCGACGCTGCTGAGCTCGAGCACCAGGGGGAGCGCGACCTGCGCGACCTCGTGGCCAGGCTCGGCGACGGCGCCTCCCACGACGACACGCTGCGGCAGGTGGTGGCCTTGAAGCCCGCCGTCGACCGCTTCTTTGACGACGTCATGGTCATGGTCGACGACGTCCGCTTGCGCAGTGCGCGCCTGGCGTTGCTCGGGGCCATCGAAGGCCGCCTCGTCGGCGTCGCCGACTTCACCCGCCTCCAGGCCGGGTGACGAGCGCATGACGCCGCGGGGCCGCTGCTTCTTGAGCGGTGCGCGCTGGGGCTCGGTCGCGCTCGATCCCATCGCTGTTGTCGACGACGGCGTCGCGGGCGTCGATCGGGCATGGCCGCAGCTGGCCGACGACGAACGCGTGCTGTTCTTGCTCGGCTACGAGGCTTCGCTCGGCGGGCGCAGCGGCGATGCCTCGCTCGGCCCCGACGCTTTTGCCTGGCGCTGCCGCGTCGTTGCAGCCGCTCCGTGGGAGCCAGTCGCAGCCCGGTCACCGCGGCTGTCGACGACGGAGCAGCAGCACCAGCGCCACCTCGAGCGCGTGCGCCGCTGTCGCGAGCTGCTGCTCGATGGCGTGCTCTACCAGGCGAACCTGGCCCACCGGCTCGAGGTCGAAGCGCGCGATCACGCCGAAGGGCTGCGCTTCTTTCAGAGCGCGGCGCCCACGGCCTGCAGCGCTTTTGTCGACGTCACAGACTCCCAGGGCACGGGCTGGGGATCGCTCATCTCGCTCTCGCCCGAGCGCTTCATCGAAGCCGATCTGCGGGCGCACACGGCACAGGCCTTTCCCATCAAGGGCACGCTGCCCCGAAGCTGCGACCCGCAGCAGCTGTTGTCGTCGACGAAGGACCAGGCCGAGCACGTCATGATCGTCGACCTGTTGCGCAACGATCTGGGGCGCCTGGCCGTCGCCGGCGGCGTCACCGTCGAGAGCCTCATGCACCTGGTGTCGACGTCGTCGGTGCATCACCTCGAGAGCACCATCTCGGCCCGCTTGCGCGACGACGTCGACGTCACAGCGATCCTCGCGTCCTGCGCCCCCGGCGGCAGCATCACCGGCGCGCCCAAGTCGTCGGCCGTCGAGACCATCGCGGCCCTCGAAGACGGCGCACGCGGCCCCTACACCGGCGTCCTCGGCGTCGTCGACCACCGCGGTGTGCTGCGCTCGTCGCTCTTGATCCGCACCTGGATTCGCCCCGACAGCGGCCCCGGCGCGCTGCACGTCGGCGGTGGCATCGTCGTCGACAGCGACCCCGAAGCCGAGTGGCAGGAGACGCTGCAAAAGGCGCGGGCCTTTGGGCCCGTCACCGTCCGGGCGTAGGCGGAGAAGCTCCGTCATGACGCCGTTTCGTCATTTCGGTGATGGGCGAAGTGTACCAAGCGATCTCGACCTTGGCGAAGAAGCAGTCAGCCGGGCGTGGCCGCGGACTTCTTCTCGGCCAGCTTTTCGACGGCCTTTGCGACGCGCTCGACGAGGTTGTCGTCGTCGAGGTCGCGGGCCAGCCTGGCCAGGGCGTCGGCGTCGGGTCCGCGCCACTCGAGCTGGTCGACGGTCTCGCTGATGGGCACGTCGAACACCAACGTCGTCAGCTTCTTGTAGAGCGCCACCTCGCCACGCATGGCCGCCAGCGTCGCCGCGAGCTTGTCGGCGCCGCGCACGCCGACGTCTTTGGGCCAGGGTCCGTCGGGGATGGCTTCGACGCTTCCATATTTTCGCAACAGAGCGCCGGCGCTCTTTTCGCCGAAGCCGGGCAGGCCGGGCACGCCGTCGGCGGCGTCGCCGATGAGCGCCAGCAGGTCGGGGATGCAGCGGGGCGGCACGCCGAATTTCAGGGCGACGCCGGCTTCATCGAGGGTGGTCTTGCGGATGCGATCGAGCAGGACGACGCGGTCGCCGACGACGCATTGGGCGAGGTCTTTGTCGGGCGAGCAGATGACCACCTGCGAGACGCGCGGATCGGCCGCGGCGCGCCAGGCCATGGTGGCCAGCGCGTCGTCGCACTCGTGCTGGATCATCGGCCATGTGACGAGGCCCAGCGCGTGGGTGGCCTGCTCGGCCAGGGCGAACTGGCGGTGCAGGTTTTCGTCGATGCCGGCACCGGTCTTGTAGCCGTCGAACAAGTCGTTGCGGAACGACTCGATGACGGTGTCAAACGCGATGCCGACGTGGGTGGCGTCTTTCAAGAGGCCCAGCAGCGTCGCGACCAGGCCGCGGACGGCGCCGACCTCCATGCCGTCTGCTTTGCGCTGGCGGGGCGGTGCGCCAAAGAAACAGCGGAACAGCTCAAAGGTGCCGTCGACGACGTGGACCTGCAACGGCGACCTCGGGGGCGATATACGACGACGTCACCCTATCCCAGGAGCGCCCATGGGACGCCGTGCCGTCGTCGACGCCCTCTCCGAGCTCGCCTTTTGCGCCGAGATGCTGGGCGACCAGCGCGTCGACCCAAAGGCTGTGGCCGCGCTGTCGTGGGCGATCCGCAGCCTGACCGTCCCCGAAGGCGAAGACGCCGGCGCGGCCATGATGCGCCTGCCAGACATGACGCCCCGGCTGGCCTCCGTCGTCGACGATGCCCTGCATGATCGGCCGCCGCCGTTCGTCGACGAGCTGCGCCGTGAGCTGCCGTCGGGGCTGCTGGCGCTGCGCAACCTCAAGGGGCTCGGGCCCAAGAAGATCCAGAAGCTGTGGAAAGACCTCGGCATCGAGTCGCTCGGTGAGCTCGAGTACGCCTGCAAAGAGAACCGCCTCACCTCGCTCGATGGCTTCGGCGAAAAGACGCAGCGGTCGCTGGTGCAGCAGCTCGAGGCCGCCCGCGGCGAAGAGCACCTGATGCGCCGCGACCACGCTGAAGACCTCGCTTCACCATTCATCAAAGTGTTGCAGTCACAGGGTCACCGGGCCGTGCTCGCCGGCGACCACCACCGCGGCCTCGAGCTCGTGCGAGACATCGTCGTCGTCACCAATGGTCCGCAGCCGGAGTCGGTGCCGGCCCGGCTCCGTTTCGTCGCTTCTGTGCCCATCGAAACGTTTGGTGTCGCGCTGCTGCAGGCCACCGGCAGCGCAGACCACGTCGCGGCCTTGCGGGAGCTGGCCGAGCGGAAGGGCGTCGCCTTTGACGGCATCGCAGGCGCCGACGAAGACGCCATCTACGACGCGCTCGGCCTTTGGCCGGTGGCCCCTGAGCAGCGTGAAGCCGGCGTGTTGCTCATCGAGAAGGGCAAGCAGCGGCCGAAGCTTGTCGAGCGCAAAGACCTGCGCGGCGCCCTGCACAACCACACCACGGCGTCCGACGGCTCGGCGTCGGTGGCCGAGATGGCGGCGGCCGCGGCGGCCTGGGGTCTCTCGTGGATCGGCATCACCGACCACAGCGAGAGCGCCGCCTATGCCCACGGCCTCGACGTCAAACGCCTCCACCAGCAGCGTGCCGAGGTCAGCGCCGAAAACGCCCGGGCGGCAAAGGCGGGCCAGGGCGCCGTCGTCCTGGCCGGCGTCGAGAGCGACATCCTGAAAGACGGCGCCCTCGACTACGCCGACGACGTGTTGCTGGCGCTCGACTGCGTCGTGGCCTCGATGCACCAGCGCTACGGGTTGAAGGGCGATCCGCTGACCCGGCGTCTGGTGCGGGCCGCGCTGCACCGGGCCGTCGACGTCGTCGGCCACCCGACAGGCCGGCTGCTGCTCTCGCGCGCCGCGGCCGACTTCGACGTTTCGGCACTCCTGGAAGCGTGTCGGTTGAGCGGCTGTGCCGTCGAGCTCAACGCCAACCCCGCCCGCCTCGACCTCTCGGAGGTCTGGCTGCGCGAAGCCAAGGAGCGCGGCGTGCTGGTGTCGATGGCCGCCGACGCCCACGCCGTCGACGAGATCCCCTACCTCGAGCATGGCCTCGCGCTCGCGCGCCGCGCCGGGCTGACCGCCGAAGACCTGCTCAACAGCCGCTCGGTCGACGAGGTGCGGGCCTGGGTCGACAGCCGCCGCAAGAGCAACGCCCAGCGCGTATCCAGCGTATCCAGCGCCAGCGCCGACGGCGGCGCCAGCCCCGCCGCCGACAGCACCTGGAGCGTCGCGTGAAGCTCATCGGCCTGACCGGCGGCATCGCTTCGGGCAAGAGCACCGTGGGCCGCATGCTGGCAAAGGCCGGCGTGGCCGTCGTCGACGCCGACCAGCTGGCCCGCGATGCCGTCGCTCCGGGCACGTCGGCGCTGTCGGCGATCGTCGAGCGCTTCGGCCGCGACCTGCTGACCGACGGCGGCACCCTGGACCGCGCGAAGCTCGGTTCCATCGTTTTCACAAACAACGAAGCGAGAGCGGCGCTCAACGCCATCGTCCACCCCGCCGTCGGCCAGCTGGCTGCCGAGACCCTCGACGCCATCCGGCAGCGGGGCGACGCCGTGGCCGTCTACGAGGTGCCGCTGCTCTTCGAGAACGGCCTCGAGCAGATGATGGACGCCACCATCCTCGTGGCCTGCGACGACGACCTGCAGCTGCGCCGGGTCATGCAGCGCGATCACCTCGACGAAGCCGCGGCCCGGGCCCGCGTGTCGGCCCAGATGTCGCTTGCCGAGAAGCGCACGCGCACGCCCTTCGTCGTCGAGAACGACGGCTCCCTGGCAGACCTCGCGGCCCGCACGGCCGAGGTCTTTGCCGCCGCGAGCGGCCTGCGCCTCGCGCTGGCGCCCTGAGCGCGTGCTAAGCAAAAGCCATGGCGACGAAGAAAAAGGCGACCGGCGCAGCCGCTGAAAAGGTCTATAGGTCTGCGATCGCCCGCGACGATACAAAATATCTTTATTACGTCGACAAGCAGTGCAACGTGGTTCGCATGGAGCGCGGCGTGGCCCGCGCCAAGACCGAGATCATCGCGACCACCGGGGTCAAGCGCGAGAAGGGCTTCGACTACTACGTCGACGCCGACGGCGACGTTGCCCGCGAGCCCGAGTAGGTTGGGCGGGTGAATCGAGAAGAACGACTGGAGCGCGCGTTCGAGGCCCTGCGCGACCAGCGCTTCGGGGAATCGCGCACGCTGCTCGAGCAGATGGTGAGCGAAGAGCTGGCCGACGCGGTGGTCTTCGAGACCCTTGGCGACGTGCGCGAGAAGCTGGGTGACGACGACGGTGCCGTCGAGGCCTGGCACATGGCGGTCGATCTCTACATCTCGAAGAACCAGGAGAAGCGGGCCCGCGCCGTGCTCGAGCTGCTGCTGATCCTGCGGCCCGACGACGACGAAGCCCGCCTGCGCCTCTCAGCGATCGACCGCTGACGGGTTGATGCCGAAGCTGGCGATGACGGCGGCGACGTCGTCGAGGTCGACGTCGACGAGGGCCCGGGGCAGCGCCGCGATCAAGGCCAGATCGGGCGGGCGCAAGCGCAGGCGCTCGAGCTTGCCGCCGGCCACCGCGATCAAGATCGCGCAAGCGCCCGACGGTCCGCGCACCTGGGCCGTGCCGATCCCGTTGAGGGTGCCGTCGCAGATGCCGTCGCGGATGCCGTCGTCGAGTGCGCCGGCGGCCTCTGACGGCTCGCCGGTGATCGCGGGCGCGTCGAGCGAGCGGCGCAAGCGCTCGCGCAACCGCGCGAGCGCGTCGCTGGCGTCGGCGTAGCGCACGACGAGGCGTGACCAGGCGTCACCGATCAGCTCCAGGGTCGCCGCTGGCTTCGCGGCTTCGAGGTCGATGGTCGGGGTGTCGTCGACGGCGCCCGCCGCGCGCAGGGCCGGCCCCTGCACGCCGAGCTCGCGGCAGGTGCGCGCGTTCAACAGGCCGGTGCCTTCGAGGTGGGCGTAGGCGCGGCGCGGATCGAGGCGTCCCCAGGGCACGGCGACGTCGTCGAGCAGACGCAACAGCGCCGACAGCTCTTCGCGGGCCAGCGGGCGGCGCAGGCGGAACGCGGCGAAAAAGACGTCGTCGGCGCACAGGGCTTCGAGCAGCGCCGCCGACGACCGCCACGCCGCGCGGGCCAGGCCGACGT
This sequence comes from Myxococcota bacterium, assembly GCA_046593615.1. Classification (GTDB taxonomy): domain Bacteria; phylum Myxococcota; class UBA727; order UBA727; family VGSZ01; genus VGSZ01. The sequence goes on from JBKJNL010000388.1 coordinate 7,368, forward strand.
CGGCGCCGAGGGCGGGTTGCGCGAGCACACGAGCGCTCTCGACGATGGTGCAGAGGTCGAGGGCCATCTGTCGCTGCAGCGTCGTCGACGGCGACGGCGTGACCCCCGCGAGGCGCTCGATGGCCCGGGCCAGCGCAAAGGCGCTCACGACCCCGGGCTCGGCCCGGGCCACCACGCGGAACAGCGCTGTGACGTCGTCGTCGGCGCCGGCGCCACCTTGCCGGGTCGCGATCACGGGTCGGCCGAGGCAGCGCCGCTCGAGGGCCTGGTGGGTGAAGCCGGTGTCGAGGGTGACCTCGGTGACGCGCGCGCCCTCGAGCGACAGCGTGAGCCCGATGGGCAGCGGCAGGCTGCGATCGAGCGGATCGACGGCGTGAACCATGTGCCGCGAGAGCGGGCTCTTTCGGCCCCGGGCGGTGCTGCGCGGCAGCTCGTCCTCGGCCGCGGGTCGCACCAGGTCGTCATCGAGCAGGTCGCTTTTGACGCCGGGGTCGTCGCTCTCTTTTTGCAGATCGGGGAACAGCGCGAACGGCAGCTCTTCGAGGATGGTCCTCATCGATTGTCCCGCGCGATCGTGGGGGGAGTGGCCGCGCCGTCGGTGCCCGTGACGACGACGATGCGGGCCGGGTGCTCGGTGGGGCTCACCTGCAGCTGGGCCTTGTGCAGCTTGTAGCGGGCCCGACCGGGGTGGCCGGCGAAGCCCTCGGGCAACAGCGCGCGGCGCAGCGACGGGTGCTGCAGCGGCGTCACGCCAAAGAGCTCCCACGCCTCACGCTCGGCGCCCCAGGCCTGCGGCCACAGCCCGGTCAGCGTCGGAAACGCGGGGTCGTCGTCGTCGAGGATGGCGCGGATCTGCACGCGCGCGTCGTGGGCGCGCGACGCCAGGCACACGACCAACCAGCTGCGCGCACCGCTCTCGACGACGGTGAGGTCGACAAAGGCGTCGCAGGCGGCGTCGCTGTCGCCGGACAAGAACGCGGCCAGGCGCTTCACGTCGGCGGCGGCGACGACAAAAACGTCGACGTCGCCCTCGACGAGGGCTTCGTGGCGCACGCCGGGCAGGCGGGCCCGCACCAGGGCTTCGAGGCTCGAGCCCTTCATCGCGCGCCCGCGGGGCGGGGCGCGAACAGCGCTTCGAGGGCCCGCAAGATCGTGCCTTCGTCGGGGGGCAGGCCGCGCACGAGCACGTCGACGTCGACGACCGCGTCGGCGCGGGCGGCGGCGTAGACGTCGTCGTCGTCGTCGTCGAAGGCCAGCACGCGGGCGTCAGCAGGCAGCTGGGCGCGGAGGTCCACCAGGTGCGGCGCGAGCTTGTGCGAGACGCGGCCGATGACGATCAGCACGTCGGCCTGCCGGGGATCGCGGGCGTCGGTGGGCAGCGGCAAGGCTTCGCCGGCTTCGACGCGATCGGCGAACGCCCGGGCAGCGGTGCTCTTGAGGCAGCCGGTGACGACGAGGGCCGAGCGACCGCGCAGGCGCGCCCAGCGCTCGAGGTGCTCGACGGGATGCGGCACGTCAGCCACGCCGGCTCCCGACCTGCAACGACAGGAACGTGCCCCGCCAGAGCATCCAACCGAGGCCGACGGCGACGGCGACGGCGCCGACCACCACGTCGCGATCGGCGCCGCCGTCGACATTGAACACCACCAGCACGGCGGCGGCGATGACGACGATGCCGACGATGAGCAGCCGCTCGAGGGCCCGGGCCGGAAAGCGCAGGCGGCTCTTGGCGTCGTCGGCGGAGGCGCCGTCGTTCTTGGGTGTTTCTGCGCCGAGCCGCCCCACAGCGGACAAACCGGGGGTGTGGGGCTGTCCTCGAGGGAAGCCAGCGCGGCGGGAAAAAGCGACGACAGCGACGGTGACGACGACGGCGACCGCGGCCGCCGACAACGCCTGGAGCAAAGCCGCCGGGAGCTCGTTCACGCAGCGAGGGCTAACACGTTGCCAGCGACGACGCGACGCGCTCAGCCTGGGGCGCCGATGACCGGCAAGGACCCCAGTGATAAACTTCGCCGACATCGTCGCCGCCCGCTCCCGCTTGCTGGGAAACGTCGTCCGCACTCCGCTGTCGAGGTCGGGGTCGCTGTCGCAGTTCGCCGGTGGCGACGTCCGCCTGAAGCTCGAGAACCTGCAGCTCACGGGCTCGTTCAAGGCCCGCGGCGCGCTCAACAAGCTCGCGCAGCTCACCGACGACGAGAAGCGGCGCGGCGTGATCGCGGCGTCGGCCGGCAACCACGCCCAGGGCGTCGCCGTGCACGCCACGCGGCTGGGCATCAAAGCCACCATCGTGATGCCGGTGGGCACGCCCCTCATCAAGGTCACGCGCACCCAGGGCTATGGCGCCGAGGTGGTGCTCTTCGGCGAGAACTACGACGACGCTTTTGCAAAGGCGACGGAACTGGCCGAGCTCCACAACTACGTCTACGTCCACGCCTACGACGACGACATGGTGATGGCCGGGCAGGGCACCATCGGTCTTGAGATCCTCGAGGACTTCGGCGACGTCGACGACGTGGTCGTGCCCATCGGCGGCGGCGGTCTCATCGGCGGCATCGGCATCGCCATCAAAGCCCAGCGGCCCAACGTGCGCATCATCGGCGTCGAAGCCAGCGTCTTGCCATCGATGAAGCGGGCCCTCGCCGAAGGAAAGCCGGTGCAGCTGCCGGCCGCCCGCACCCTCGCCGAGGGCATCGCGGTTCGTCTGGTTGGCGCAAAGAACGTCGAAGCCTGCAAAGCCGTCGTCGACGACATCGTCACCGTCGAAGACGACGAGATCGCCCGGGCGATCCTCTACCTGCTCGAGAGCGAAAAGACCGTCGCCGAAGGCGCCGGCGCCGCCGCCGTCGCCGCCTTGCTCGCCGGCCGGCTGCCGTCGAAGGGCCGCAAGGTCGCGCTCGTCGTCTGCGGCGGCAACATCGACGTCAATGTGCTGTCGCGCATCATCGAGCGTGGCCTTGTCGAGAGTGGCCGCCTGACACGGCTCGGGGTGCTCGTGCCCGATCGCCCCGGCGCCCTCGCCGACGCGCTCGCCGAGGTCGCGCGCACGCGGGCCAACGTGATCGAGGTCCACCACGAGCGGGCGTTCCTCGCCGGCAGCCTCGGCCAGGTGCGCGTTGACCTCGTCGTCGAGACCCGCGGCCCCGAGCACGTCCGTGACCTCGTCGACGCGTTGCGGGCCAGGGGTTTCAACACCGTCTGACGGGTGACCATTCCCGCGCCGAATGCCGCGCCGAATGCCGCACCGAATGCCGCACCGGGCCGGCCACTGACGACGTCACGGACCCATTGGACGCGCGTCGGTGAGCCCGTTAGGAACGTTCCACCCTGCAACCAGAAAGCTCCCATGCGCATCCGCTCCGTCATCGTGAACCGCGCCTTTCTCTGGGCCGGCGTGTCCGTCGCGGCCGTCTTTCCCCTGATCGCGGCCTGCCCCGCGGCGACGTCCTCGACGTCGTCGGTTGGCAAGACGACGGGCGCCACGAGCTGCGACAGTGCCTCGCTGGCCATCGCCGATGAAGCCGTGGTGGGGTCGTTCAACGGCAAGACCGTGACCTACAAAGACCTCGGCGCCGACCTGAAAAAGGCCGAGCAGAAAGCCCTGCGCCAGTATTGCGACGCCGTCGCTGGCACGCGCCGCATCGCCTTTGAGAACCACGTCACCGAAGCCCTCGTCACCGCCGAGGCCAAAAAAGCCAACCAGACCAACGACGAGTGGGTCAAGGCCCAGGTCGAGGCCAAGGTGCCCGAGCCCTCCGACGCCGACATCCAGGCCTTTTACGAAGAGCAGAAGAAGCAGATGGGCGACCAGCTGCCCGCGCTCGAGATGGTGAAGCCGCAGGTCGTCGGCTTCCTCAAGCGTGAGAAGAGCGAAGCCGCCGTCGACGAGGTCATCGGCGGGCTCATGAAGGGCGCCAAGGTCGAAAAGAAGCTGCCCGACGTGCGCAGCCCGGCCCTCGACCTGGCCGACGGCAAGCACACCTTCAGCAAGGGCAACGAGTCGTCGAAGATCAAGGTCGTCGAGTTCGCCGACTTCGAGTGCCCGTACTGCAGCAAGGCCGCCGACAACGTTCGCGAGCTCGTGAAGAAGTACGGCGACAAGGTCGAATTCAGCTACCGCCACTTTCCGCTTCGCCAGATGCACCCCAACGCGCAGCGCGCCGCCGAGATCGCGCAATGCGCCGGCGAGCAGGGCAAGTTCTGGGAGACCTACGACGCGATGTACGCCAACGCCCGCGAACTCCAGGAAGAGAACGCCAAGAAGCTGGCCGTCGGCGTCGGTGTCGACGAAGCCAAGCTGACCGAGTGCCTGGCCGCGGGCCGCGGCGCGCAGCAGGTGCAAGAAGACTTCGAGAAGGGCGAGTACGCCGGCGTCGAAGGCACGCCGAGCTTCTTCATCAACGGCCGCTCCTTCCAGGGCAACCCGACCGTGTCGGGCCTCTCGCAGGCCATCGATGAAGCGCTGAACGACAAGAGCTGACTTGAGCGAGCAGCCGGCCGGGCGCGGTCCGCCACAGCGGATCGAGCAAGCGGGACAGAGTGACGACGTCGACGTCCCGGTCAAACGCCGGGTCTCGCGTCGCCTCGCGTTCTGGACGGCCGGCACCGCCCTGGTCCTGGGCGGCGTCGCCCTCGCCGCGCTGAACCCGTACCAGCACGCCGAGGCCGAGCGCGTCGCCGCCGACCACATCGGGCTGCTCGCCGAGGCCGTGGCCGCGGCGTACGAGCAAGACGAGCCGACGCCGAAGAAAAAGGCCGCCAAAGCACCCGACAACGGCGACGACGACATCGAGCGCGAGATTGACGTGGTGGCGCCCGGGGCGCTCGGTGCCGGGCAGTCGGGCACAGCGCGTGCGCCCGGCGCAGACGTCGCTGGCGATGTCGAGCGAGAGCACGTCCACCGCGCCCGCGAGATCTTGAAGCAGTTGCAGCGGGCCGACGGCGTCGTCGCCATCGACGTCGCCGACCACCGCGGCGTTGTCCGCCAGTCGACCAAGCAGGGGCGCATCGGCACCACGCAGAAGCCGCCCCACCGGCTGCGCGAGTCCCACGTCGACGGCGACGCCCTCACCGTCAGCTACGCCATCCCGTTCACGCACGCCTGCGCCAGCTGCCACGACGCCCGGCAGGATCCCGTCGGGGCCGTCCACGTCGTCGTCGACAAGGCCGCCGCGTTTTCGTCGCTCGACCGCTACCGCACGGTGATGGGCTTCGTGTTGATCGGCACCTACGTCGTGCTCGTGCTGCTGATCATTGCCGTCGCCGATCGCATCGTCGGCAAGCCCGCCCACGCCCTCGCCCGCTTGATGAAGCGCGCGGAGCGTGGCGATTTCCTGGTGCGGGCCCGCGTGTCCGGCGACGACGAGCTCGGCGCCCTGGCGATGGCCTTCAACCGCATGCTGCGGTCGATCACTTCGATGAAGGTCGACGAGCTCGAGACCTCGCGCCGGCTGCTCGCGGCCGAAGCCGAGCTGACAATGAAAGAAGAGCTGGCTCTCGTCGCCGAGCGGCTGCAGCAATCGAACGCGGCCCTCGAGCGCCGCGTGCGCGCGCAAGAGCTCTTGATGGAGGCCGCCCACCGACTCGGATCGACCCTCGACAAAGCGGCGCTGCTCGAGCGTTTGTGCCGGGTCATCCGCGAGAAGCTCGGACGTCAGGATTTCTTGATCTACCTCGTGGTCGAAGCCGAAGATCGCGAGGCCCGCCTCGAGGTGGCCCGGGCCTCGGGACTGCTGGATCGCGACGACGTGCGGGGCCGACGGTTCCGGGTCGGTGAAGGCATCACCGGCCTCGTCGCCGAGACCGGTGCCCCGTTGCTGGTGCACGACCTGAAAAACCCCTTTGAGCGGACGGCGGTGCCGCCGGCCGTGCAGACGACGCCGCTCATCGAAGAGGGCTCGTTGGTCGCCGTGCCGATGCTCCACAAGGGCCGCGTCGTCGGCGTCTTCGAATTCTACGACCCGGAGATTGGCGCCTTTGACGACGACGACGGCAAGCTGCTCGAGGCGCTTGGCGCGCAGGCGGCGATGGCTGTCGTCAACGCCGACCTCTACCAGACCACCCTCGAGCTCTCGGTCACCGACTCGCTGACCAAGCTGATGAACCGCCGCGCGCTGAACCGATTGCTCGACGCCGAGCTCGAGCGCGCCCGCCGCTTCAACACCCCGCTCGCGGTGCTGATGCTCGATGTCGATCACTTCAAGAACTACAACGATCGCATGGGCCACCTGCTCGGCGACGAAGCGCTCAAGGCCGTGGCCCACGCGCTGAGCCAATCGGTGCGCAAGGTCGACGCCGTCGCCCGCTTCGGCGGCGAAGAATTCTGCGTCGTGCTCCCCCGCACCGACGAGCAGGCGGGCGTCGAGGTCGCCGACAAGCTGCTCAAGGCGATCCGCGCCCTCGACGTCGCCGGCCACGCCTCGCAGCCCCTGGGTCACCTCAGCATCTCCGTCGGCGTCGCCGTCTACCCCGACGACATGCCGCCGGCGTTCGACGAGGCGCCGATCAAGGTGCTCGTCGATGTCGCCGATCAAGCCGCCTACGAAGCCAAGCGCCGGGGCCGCGATCGCGTCGTCTCCGCCGGCGAGGCCCGCCCAAAGAAGCCGAAGCTCGAGCCGGGCCCGGTCAAAAAAGATCTGCCGACGGCGTGAACGAAGGCTCGCCGCCGTCGTTCGCCCACGTCACGCGATGGTCACCGCTGATCTGGACGCGCGGCGCACGAGCACCACGATGTGACGTCGACGGGCGCACTGGCCCGGAATGGGCACAGGTCGTAGGCTGTCGACCATGGATCCTGTCATCGCAGTCGTGATGGTCGTCGTCGCCGGCACCGTCGCCGTCTACGGCCCCATCGCCGCGGGCTCGTGGCTCATGCGCAAAGGCCGCCTGCGTGAAGCCTGGAAGGTCGAGCCCAACCAGTTGCCCCCACGGCGTCGCATGCAGATGGCCCGCCTGCTCTTTCAAGAGGCCGTGCGCGCGCACCAGGCCGGCGATCACAACAAGGCCGCCGAGACCTGCCGGCGCGTGCTGCGCTTCGAGTCCGACGACCCCCAGGCCAGCCGCCTGCTCGTGGCCAGCCTGTTCGCCGGCGGCCGCTTCGACGAGGCCCGCCAGGCCCTCGAGCGCCACCTGCAAGCAAACCCGCAAGACGAGGCCGCCAAGCTCGTGCCCGCCGCCATCTACTGCGAGCGCGGCGACCTCGTGGCCGCCCGCGACGCCCTCGACGCCATCGACCCGCAGAAGCTGCCGACCGCCGATCGGGCCCTCTGGTACAACAATTACGCCTTTACTTTGTCAGGCTTGAAGATCGATCTTGATCTCGCAAAAGAATACGGTGAAAAGGCCCTGCAGCTGGCGTCGCAGGCTGACCGGCAGTTCGCGCTGCGCACCCTGGGCGTCGTCCACCTGGCCCGCAAAGAGCCCGAGGCGGCCATCGATCGCCTCGACACCGCCCTCAAGGAGCGCCAACACCTGCGCCCCGGCGACATCGAATTCACGCGCTACCACCTCGCCCGTGCCTACCTCGACCTGGGCCGCGATCGCGAGGCGCGCGCCCAGTTGCAACTCATCGAAGGCGGTCGCACTGTGTATGCTGAAAAGGCCCGCGAGCTGACGCGCGAGATGAGCGTCCCGCAGGCAGCTGAATAGTTGTTCGCCGCCTTTGGCGCTCATTGCCGTCGATCAAAAGCCCGCGACCGCGGGTTTTTTCGTTGCCGGGCGCCGTCCGCCCCCAGGTCAGCACCCGCGCAGCAGCAACCAGCTGTCGGCGCCAAGGCCGTGAAAAGCAAGACAAAGAGCACACCCACCTGGGCTCGAACCAGGGACCCCCTGCTTAGAAGGCAGATGCTCTATCCAGCTGAGCTATGGGTGCGAATCCATTCCCACTGAAGGGATAAAGGATGGTCGGGGCGACACGATTCGAACGTGCGACTTCCAGTACCCAAAACTGGCGCTCTACCAAGCTGAGCTACACCCCGACGACGTCATCTTCGGTTTTTTCGCGCAGCCGCGTCGGCGAGCGCTGGCCGTGACGGATGCATCATCCTCTCCGTCTGGTTGCTTCGCAAGGCAGACCACCGCTACATCGTCGCCATGGGTCCCCCGCACCTGCCCAGCGACATGGTCGCGAGCCCCGCCCGGCTCGCGCGGCGGGCGCACATCGTCGAGGCCGCGCGCGCGCTCGTGAACGCTCGCGCCCCCGACGACTTCGACGCCGTGCGTTCGCCGCTGTGCGCCATCGACGTCGTCATGGTCGCGGGGTCGCCGTGGCTGCAAGACGGCCTCGAGCGCGACTTCGCCAAAGACGAAGCCGGCTACCGCAAGATCGGCGGCGGCGCGAACACGCCCGGACAGGCCTACTTCCTCCGCTCGTCGGGCAACCTCATCCACTATCTCAAGCGCGCGGGCTTCTACGTGCCGCGCGGCAGCCGCCCCGAGCCCGTGCCGGGCATGGCCTGCTTCTTTGACTGGGAAGACCGCGGCCGCTTCAACTTCACGCCCGATCGCATGGGCATCATCGTCGACGTCAAAGACGGCCACATCGACACCATCGTGCTCGCCCGCCGCGACGGCCCCGGCAAAGCCGCCTACTCCGTCTCCACCGTCGACGTCGTCCGCGACGACACCCACGACACGGCGCTCATCGGCTACTCCGACCTGCCGTAGGCGATTGCTGCGCGGCTGCGGCTCGGGTTCCGGGCTGCGACGATGCGCCGCATGCCGCATCCCAAAACAAACCGGCGTGCGCCCGGCAACTGCCTGGATCTGCATCGAAATCGTCGAGGTGCGTCGCCAACGACGCAGCTGGAAACGCGCCGCGTTAGATTGGTGAAGACACCATGCAGTCCGCGCTTCGCCTCAACGACATCCTCGACGCGGTCACCGCGTACAACGACAAGGCCGACGTCGACCTGATCAAAAAGGCGTACGTCTACTGCGCGAAAGTGCACGCCGGACAGGTTCGCAAGACCGGCGAGCCCTACCTCATCCACCCGCTCGCGGTGGCGGCGATCCTCAGCCAGCTCAAGCTCGACGACGCCAGCATCTGCGCCGGGCTCCTGCACGACACTGTCGAAGACACGCTCGCCACCCTCGAAGAGGTGCAGGAGCTGTTCGGCAAAGACATCGCCGACATCGTCGACGGCGTTACGAAGCTTGGCCTGGTGAAGTTCCAGACGAGCGAAGAGAAGCTCGCCGAGAACTTCCGCAAGATGCTCGTGGCCATGAGCAAAGACATCCGCGTCTTGCTCGTGAAGCTCGCCGATCGCCTGCACAACATGCGGACCCTTGAGCACATGAAGCCCGAGAAGCAGGAGATCATCGCGCGCGAGACCATGGACATCTATGCTCCATTGGCCAATCGACTCGGTCTTTCGTGGGTCAAGATGGAGCTCGAGGATTTGAGCTTCCAGTATCTGCACCGGCGCGAGTTCGCCGAGCTGAACGAAGCCCTCGGCAAGACCGAAAAAGACCGCAAGCGTTTCATCGACGGCGTCGTCGGCGACGTCTCCAATGCCCTCAAGAAGAGCGGAATGGAGGGCTACGACGTCTCGGGCCGTCCCAAGCACCTGTGGTCTATCTATAAGAAGATGTCCTCAAAAGGCATCCCGCTCGATGAAGTCTATGATCTCATTGCATTTCGTGTCGTCGTCAAAGATGTGGGTCAGTGCTACGAGACGCTTGGGCACATCCACGGTCTTTGGCGGCCGATCCCCGGGCGCTTCAAAGACTACATCTCGCTGCCGAAGCCCAACGGCTACAAGTCGCTGCACACGACGGTGATCGGCCCGCGCGCCGAGCGCATCGAGATCCAGATTCGCACCCCCGAGATGCACCTCGTCGCCGAGGAAGGCATCGCCGCGCACTGGAAGTACAAAGAGAAGGGCAGCACAGCCGACGCCCGGACCAACGACGGCGAGACCGGCTTTCGTTGGCTGCGCCAGCTGATGGACTGGCAGCGCGACCTCAAGGACCCAAACGAGTTCCTCGACTCGGTGAAGTTCGAGCTGTTCTCCGACGAGGTCTACGTCTTTACGCCCAACGGCGATGTGCTCGAGCTGCCGCGCGGCGCCTGCCCCGTCGACTTCGCGTTCGCCGTCCACAGCGACGTCGGCATGCACTGCGCGGGCTCCAAGGTGAACGGCCGCATCGTTCCCCTGCGCTATGAGCTCAGAAACGGCGACACCTGCGAAATCATCACCAACAAGACGCAAAAACCCAACAAAGATTGGTTGGATTTCGTCAAGACGTCGCGAGCCCGCACCAAGATACGCGCGGTGATGCGTGCCGCCGAGCACGAGCGGGCCATCGCCATTGGCCGCGAGCTGCTTGAACGTGAGTTCAAACGCTTCGGCGAGAGCGTTCAGAAGTACATCAAATCAGAGGCAATCCAGAAGGCGTTCCTCTCCGACAAGTACCACTCCGTCGACGACGTCCTCGTCGCCGTCGGCTTCGGCAAGCTGCAGCCGCAGCTCGTCATCGAAAAGGTGCTGCCGCAGGAGGTGCGCGAGAAGCCCCAGCAGCCGGTGGCGGCGAAGTCGCGGCTCTCGCAGCTCATCGATCGCGTCGCGCGGCGGGCGCCGTCGGGCGTCCAGATCGAAGGCATCGAAGACATGCTCGTGCACTACGCACGCTGCTGTTCGCCGGTGAAAGGCGACCCCATCGCCGGCTTCGTCTCCCGCGGCCGCGGCTTGATCGTGCACCGGCGCGACTGCCCGAAAATCATGGAGATGGACCCCGAGCGCCGCATCCAGGTCACCTGGGACGCCAATTCGAGCTTCGCGCGGCCCATCCACCTGCGCATCCTCACCGACGACCGCGAAGGCATGCTGGCCGATCTGTCGGGCGTGTTCTCGAAGAACTCCGTCAACATCAGCGAGGCCAACTGCAAGGTGACCTCTGACGGCACCGCCGTGAACACCTTCAAGTGCGGCATCAGCGACCTCGAGCAGCTGCGCAAGATCGTAAAGGCGCTTGAGAACGTGAAGGGCGTCCACGCCGTCGAGCGCGCCCGCAGCCTCGACCACTGAGTCGCTTTGACCTCTCAGCCGGCGGGCGCACAGCGGACCTGATCGATCTTCCAGGCGCCGTCTTCCCAGACGACGTCGACCTCGACGGTGGTCTGGTCGGCGCCGAATTCGAGGCCGAGCAGCGTCGTCGCCGACACGCCGGGCTGCTCGCCGTTGAGCTTCGCGCTCGTCACCTGTCCGGGCTTCTTTGGCGACCGCTCGAGGCAGATGAAGCGGTCACCGCTGCAGTTCTGCGCGGCGTCGCAGGCCGCGTCCTTTCGCTGGCTGTCCTCGACGTAGTAGCGGCTCAGGTGCGGCAGCCGATCGAAGCTGGCCGGCGCTT
>JBKJNL010000681.1:0-5125 GCA_046593615.1 Myxococcota bacterium
TGTCGGGGGGCAGGTACGGGTTGGTCGTCAGCTCGGCTTCGACCGCCCGCCCACCCCCGCTCTCGGCGACCTTTGCCAGGGTGAGCGCGGAGCGCGAGCGCAGCGCCAGCTTCTCGAGGACGATCGGGTGCGCGCCCGAGACGGCCATCGCGAGCTCGCCTGCCTCGGGGAGGTCACGCCGGCCCAGCAGGCGCGCGGTCACCAGCGGCAGCGGGTGCCGGCCCAGCGCGGCGAGGCGCGCCGGCGACGTGGCGGGCGCAGCGGCGTCGATCAGCTCGCGCCCGATCGAGAACGACGCGGAGTCGACGAGCTCGCTGGCGGCGGCGAGCCGCGCGAGCGCCCTCGAGGCCTGTTCGAGGCTCGCCCAGCCCCAATCCCGGTCGACCGTTGTGAGGTGCTCGACGACGACCAGCCAGAACACGGCGTCGACCTCGGGACCAGCCGAGCGACGTCCGGGCTGGGCCGACGCGGGTGTCTTTGGATGTCGCGCCGACGCGAGCTGCTCGACACGATGCTCACTCCGGGCCGCCCTCTCCAGCGCCTCGGGCGGGCACGCCGACCACAGCAGCGCCACGAGTCGCAGCGGCGTCGCCTCTTGCGCAGCGGCGGCGTTCGCGAGCGCAAGGTGGAGGTCGGCGTCGGGTGCCATGCCGAGACGCTGCCGCCGCCAACGACGACAAACAACGGCGGCCTCGCCAGATGCGAGCGACGCCGACGCCAACGTTGACGACGCCGACGCCGACGCCGACGTTGACGACGCCTACGCCGACGACGCCGACGACGGCGGCGCGCTCACAGCGGGTTGGCGCTGGTGTCGAACACCCGGCGGCGCACGTGCCCCGAGTCCTCGTCGGCCTTGATGGGGCCGAACTGACCGCTCTGGGCGTCGAACGAGAACACTTCGCCGGTCTCGAATTTGTAGACCCAGCCGTGCAGCCCGAGGTCGCCGCGGGCGATGGCGGCGGCCACCGTCGGGTGCGTGCGCAGGTTCTCGATCTGCATCAGCACGTTCTCCTGGATGGCCACCTTGACGCGGTTCGGCTCATCGAGCTCGGTGTAGTTCTCGAGGACGATGCGGCGGGTGGCTTCGGCGTGGTTCAGCCAGCCGTCGACGAGGGGCAGCGGGGCCCGGGCCTCGGGACGCAAGAGCGCAGCCATCGCCCCGCAGTGGGAGTGGCCGCAGACGATGATGTTCTTCACGCCGAGCGCGCTGACGGCGTACTCGATGGTCGCCGACTCACCCGTCGCCTCGCCGTTGTAGGCGGGCACGATGTTGCCGGCGTTGCGCAAGACGAACAGGTCGCCGGGCTTGGTGTTGGTGACGAGGTTCGGCGTGATGCGCGAGTCGGCGCAGGTGATGAACAGGGCTTCGGGGTTCTGCCCCTGGGCCAGCCGCTCAAACAGCGCCTTGTCGTCGCGAAACGGCCCGGCGCGAAAATCATGGATGCCTTGGATGAGCTTCTGCATGGCTGGTTCCTGTCAGTGGTTGAGAGGGGCAAGGAGGATCCCCGGCACCACGCCGAGGACCACGACGACGACGATGACGACGACGATGACGACGCGCTCGGCAGCGCGCAGGTCGGGGGCCAGCGAGCGGCGTCCCGGACCGAGAAAGACCCGCTGCCAGGCCCGCAGGGTGCCCACCGCCAGCAACACCGCGGCGGCGATGAGCGCGCCGGTGACGACGACGCCTTGCTGCCAGGCCGCGTGCAGCAGCAGGTCGTCGGCGACGAAGCCGAGGGAGCCCGGCAGGCCGACGCCGGCCGCGCCGACGACGGCAAAGGCCGCCGCGAGGTGCGGAAAGCTGCGGGCCCGTCCGCCGGCCTCGTCGAGCGAGACCCGCCCGGCGCGTCGCTCGACGGCAAAGACCACGAAGCCGAAGCCGGCGACGGCGACGGCCGCGGTCAAGGCGGCGAACAACACCGCGCCGGCGTGGCCGCTGGCGAGGGCGCAGCCGAGGAAGCCGGCGTGCACCATCACCTTGCTGCGGTACAGCCCGCGCAGGTCGCGCTGCACGATCGAGGCGAGGCCGCCGACGACGGCGACGAGGGCGCCGACGACAAAGGCCGCCGATCGCCAGGTGCCGGCGTCTGCTCCGGCCAGCGCGCCGGGTTCGCCGTGTCCGCCGAGCAGTCCAGCGGCGACGGCGCCGACCACCACGGCGCCGACGACGGCCGTGACGCCCGCGAGGATCGGCACCTCGGGCCCGGCGGCTCCACGCCGGGGCTCAGCGCCACCGAAAAAGACGACGCGGTCGACCACGCGGGCCACGGCGACGATGACGTCGACGACCGCGTCGAGCCGCTCGTCGAGCCGCAGGCGGAACAGCGCGCGGGCGTGCACGTTGGCCCACAACGACGACAGCGCCGACGACGACAGCGCCGACGACGACAGCGCCGACGACGACAGCGCCGACGACGACGCGGCGCCGTGGGCGTGGGCGTGGACCTGCGTGCGGTGGGCGTCGTGGATGCGGTTGGGCGCCCGCAGGTATTGCCAGACGCGCAGCAGCGCGTGCCCCACGAGGTGGAACACGGCCAACGTCGTCAAACCGAGGGCGATCTCGGTCAGGATCAAGCCGACCTGCGTGAGCGTGGCGTGGGCCAGCGAGCCCTTGGCGTCGCTCGCCGTGCGGCTCACCAGCAGCGCATAGACCGCGGTGGCCAGGCCGACGACGACGCCGACCACGCGGGCCACGGGCGACAGCTCGAGCACCGGGTAGACCCGCAGCAGCAGCAACAGCCCGGCGTGGATCGAGACGCCGCCGTAGAAGAGCGCCGACGACGGCGTCGGCCCTTCCATCGCCCGGGCCAGCCAGCCCGAGAACGGCAGCAGCGCCGACTTGCCGCAGGCCGCAAACAGAAACAGCAGCGCCAGCAACGTCGCCTGCGTCGTCGTCAACAGCGTCGTCAACGACGACGACTGCAGCGCCGACAGCCGCGTCGAGCCGACGAGCTCGTGGGCCACGACGATGGCGAACAAGAAGCCGGCGTCGCACACGCGGTAGGTGACAAAGGCCCGCAGCGACGAGCGCACCGGCTCGGCACGCTCGTGGAAGAAGCCGATGAACAACGTCGACGACAAGCCCACGAGCTCCCAGCCGAGGAACATCAGGTCGAGGGCGCCGGCCAGGGCGATGAGCTGCGTGCCCGTCGAGAACAGCCCGAGCAGCACAAAGAAGCGCAGAAAGCCGGGCTCCTTGTGCAGGTACGTGCGCGAGAAGCGGGCCACGAGCGACGTGAGCGCCGCCGCGAGCACCGAGAACGCCAGCGCGGTGTTGTCGACGAGAAAGACGATCGGCACCTCGTAGCTGCCGAGCTTGATCCACGGCCCGAGCTCGACCTCGTGCGTGCCGCTGGCACCCGACGCGGCCACCAGCGCGGCCCCGAGCGAGACCCACAAGCCGCTGGCGACGACCCCGACGGTGACGCGCTCGCTCGGCGTGCGACCGGTGGCCAGCGTGAACAAGCCGAGCAATGCCGCGACCACGCCGGGGGCAAAGACGACGACGACGACGGCGGCGGGCAACAGGCTGTGCAACAGCGCGGTGAGCGGGGTCATGGCGCGCTCCCGGTGTTGCCGGTGGTGCTGGTGCTGGCCGTGTTGATCGTGTTGATCGTGTTGATCGTGTTGATCGTGTTGATCGTGTTGATCGGGCCCGGCGAAGCAGGGCCCGGCGAAGCAGCGTCGAGGGCCGCGCGGACCAGCGCCGGTCCGACGAATTCGCGCGACGCACCGTGCCAGTCGGGCGAGCGTTCGACCTCGGGGATGGGCTCGTCGGCGTCGGGGACAAACGGCACAAACGCGCCGCCGCGGAATTCCATGAACGCGCCGGTGGTCGGGTGCACCGACACCAGCTGCACCCAGCCGTTGACCACCAGCTCGCGCACCTCGGCCTGGCGACCGGCGACGGCCAGCAGCGTCTCGGGCGAAGCCTCGACGATGAGCAACAGGCGCAGCGACTCGTGCAGCTCGACCATCTGCACGGGCAGCCCGGTGCGCAGATCGCCCTGGTGGCCGTTCATCACGCCGAGCAGTCCCGTGACGTTGTGCGGCAGCTTGGTGCCGCAGCCGTAGACGTCGTTGTCGACGGAGGAGAACCAGTACTCGAGGTTGATGCCCGCGCCGACCGGGCCGACGGCGGCCAGCACGCGCTCGACGATGGCGTCGTTGGGGTCGATGCCGGGATCGTAGCTGATCAAGAAGGCCCGCCGATCGAGGTGCAGCCCCCGGGTCAACGCGCGGCGGCCGACGACGGCGCTCGCGTTCGTGCAGTGGCCGTATTCGGGGCGCGGCTGTCCGAGGTGCCGGGCCCGGGCCTCGACGTGGGCCAGGGCCGAAGCACCGTCGATGTGCAGCGGCGCGTCGAGGAAGCGGCGGCAGCGCTCGCGGGCGCTCTCGGCGCGGCCGGCGTCGAGCAATGACACCGCGCGCTCGACGTCGTCGGTGTGCGAGGCCGGGACCTCGGCCAGGTCGAACAGCGTCACGCCGTCGTCGGCGGTGTCGTGCAGCCCGCCGATGAACCAGGTGTCGTCGGGGATGACCACGCCGCGCACCCGCACCGCGGCGCGTACGTCGGCGCGGTTGGCGACGTCGGCGAACAAGCGGGCGTTGGCGCCGCCGCGTCGTCCGCCGCAGGCGCCGCAGTCGTGGGCCGACTCGTGGGGGTTGTTCAAGCTGGTCGAGCCGTGGCCGAGCACGACGATGGTGCGGGCCATGTTGTCGGCCAGGCCGATGTTCTTCAGCAGCGACACCACGCGGTCGGCGGCTTCGTCGACGGAGAAGCCCATCGGCTTCTGGGTCGGGCCGCTCGCAGCGCTGCCCGCGCTCACCGGTGTGCTGCCCGGCAGGCGCAGTGACGACAGGCGCGTGGCCGGCGACGGCGCCAACGACGACGTCACCCGCCGCCAGGCCAGCAGCGAGGCCCGCGGGGCCATCACCCGTCCGGCGGCGACGGCGCCAGCGAACGGACCAAAGAGCACCGAGGCCCCGGCCCCACCCAGCAGCGAGCGCGAGGCCCCGGCCACCGCACGCTCGACGGCGTGCCAGCTGCTGCGCATGCGGGCCCGCACGGCGTGCCAGCGGCGGTCGGTGAACACCGGCGTCTCGTGGACCTCGTGGGCCG
>JBKJNL010000685.1:0-4803 GCA_046593615.1 Myxococcota bacterium
AACGCCGTGAAGGCGATCAACATGGCGCCGACGTTCATCGCCAGCAGCAACCCTTCGGAGGTGCCGCGCGACACGGCGTCGAGGATGTTGGCGTCGATCTTCGGCAGATCGACGGGCTTGCCGGCCAGGGTCTCGGGCACGTCGCGCTCGGGCACAAAGATCTTGGCCATGACCAACGACGCCGGCGCACCCATCACGCTCGCGGCCAACAGGTGTCCGGCGATGTCGTCGAAGCTGGTGCGCAGCATGCCGACGTAGGCGGCCATGACGCCGCCGGCGACCGTGGCGAAGCCGGCGACCATCACCGCCATCAGCTCGCTGCGGGTCATCTTTTCGAGGTAGGGCTTCACCAGCAGCGGGGCTTCGGTCTGGCCAAGAAAGATGTTCGAGGCCACCGACGTCGTCTCGGCCCCCGACGTGCCCATGGTCTTTTGCATGACGACGGCGATCGCCTTGACGATCACCTGCATGGCACCCAGGTGGTAGAGGAACGCCATCACCGCCGAGAAAAAGATGATGGTCGGCAGGACGTTAAAGGCGATGAACGCGCCGGTGGTGGCCCAGTATTTCGGCTCGAGCACCACGCTGTAGGCGCCGCCATTGCCGATGGTGTCGCCGACGGGGACGCTCATGTCGACGAGGTTGCCGAACAAGAACCGCGCGCCTTGCGTCGAGTAGCCGAGCAGCCCGTTGATGGCGTCGTTGGCCACGCCGAACACGCTGCGGCCAGCGCCGGTCTTCAACACCAGCAGCGCGAACACGAGCTGCAAGGCGCTGCCGACAGCGACGAGCCGCCAGGGAATGCGCCGGCGATCTTCGGAGAACAGCACCGCGATCCCAATCATGGCCAGGGCACCGAGGAAGCAACGCAAGCGGCCAAAGGGCGATTGATCGATCTCGCCGGAGCCCAGCTTCAGCTTCGGCGGGCTCGCGGTTGCCGAAGTTGGGGGGGCGGGGGCGGGCGGCAGCTGAAGGCTCCGGTCGTCCGCTCCAGGGCCGCTCGGGCCCAGGCCGGCGTCGATGACGGTGCCGCTGCCAACCACGTTGCCGGCGTCGACGACGGCGCTGTCGCTGACCGGCGCTGGCGGCGCGTCCTGGGCCCGGGCGATGCCGGCGGCGATGACCACCGCGAACAAGCAAACGGCGCCGATGCCGGCCGTGCGCGCCCCGCTGAAGAAGCGCGAACGGAGCAACAGGGTCACGACGAGATCCGTTCGCCGAACAGCGCGGGCACCGTGAAAGCCTGGCCGCTGTCGTCGACGACGTAGGCGTTCTGGATGCGCCGGACCGCGTCGTCGACGCCGAGGTCGCCGTGGTGGAGCGTGACCAGGGGCTGGCCGGCTTCGACGACGTCACCGAGGCGCACCAGGATCTCGAGCCCGACCCGCGGGTCGACCTTGTCTTCGGCGCGCGCGCGTCCGCCGCCGAGCACCATCGAGGCCACGCCGACGGCTTCGCTGTCGATGGCGGTGACGCGGCCCTTCTTCAGGGCGACGACGTCTCTGCGGTGCGGCGCGCTCGGCAGCAGCGAGCGGTCGTCGAGGACGCGGCGGTCGCCGTGCTGGGCCTCGATGATGCGTCCGAAGCGCTCGCGGGCCGAGCCATCTTGCAGCGCACGCATGATGCGCGCGCGGCCGTCGTCGACGTCGTTGGCGACCTTGCCGAGCACCAGCATCTCGGCGCCGAGCTCGACGGTGAGGGCGATGGTGTCGGCCGGGCCTTTGCCTTCGAGCACGTCGATGGACTCCTGCACCTCGAGGGCGTTGCCGACGAAGCGGCCGATGGGCTGCTCCATCGAGGTCAGGCGGGCGACGATCTGTTTGCCGACGCCGCCGCCGATGCCGACCATGGCTCTGGCCAATTTGCGGGCGTCGTCGACGCTCTTCATGAACGCGCCCGAGCCGAATTTGACGTCGAGGACGAGGCCGTCGATGCCTTCGGCGAGCTTCTTGGAGAGGATCGAGCTGGCGATGAGCGGGATGCAGTCGACCGTCGCCGTGACGTCGCGCAGCGCGTAGATGCGCTTGTCGGCGGGGGCGACCTCTTTGGTCTGGCCGATCAAGCAGCAGCCGACGTCGCGCACCAGGCGGCGGTAGTCCTCGAGCGGCAGGTCGACGCGGAAGCCGGGGATGCTCTCCAGCTTGTCGAGGGTGCCGCCGGTGTGGCCGAGGCCGCGGCCGCTGATCATCGGCACGGGCACGCCGCACGCCGCCACCGCGGGGGCCAGCGGCAGCGAGATCTTGTCGCCGACGCCGCCGGTGCTGTGCTTGTCGACCTTGGTGCCGGGCACGTCGGAGAGGTCGACGACGATGCCCGAGTTGAGCATCACCTTTGTCAGGGCCACCACCTCGGGGTCGCCCATGCCGCGGAAGTAGACCGCCATGAGGAACGCGGTCAGCTGGTAGTCGCTGACCGCTCCGCTCAACAGGCCGTTGATGAGAAAGGCGAGCTCAGCTTCGTCGACGACGCCGCCGTCTCTTTTTTTCTGGATGATGTCGTAGGCGCGCATGAGCGCGCGAACCTACGCCGGGCCGCCGTCGCCGACAAATCAGAGGTCGAAGACCTTGGTCGAGGGCATCGGGGCCTCGTCGTGCGACGGCATGCGTTCGAGATCGTCGCGGGTCAGCGCCGCGCGATCGACCACCGGCCGGGCCACGAAGATCGGCGCCTTTGCCGACAGGGCGACGGCGACGGCGTCGGCGGCGCGGGCGTCGAGGGGGGCGATGTCTTTGCCGTCTTTGCCACGCAGGAACACCGTGCCGATGAACGCGCCGTCTCTGAGGTCGTCGATCTGCACGCGCACGACGACTGCGCCGAGGGCGACGACGATGTGGTCGAGCAGGTCGTGGGTCATCGGTCGCGGCGCCGTCTGCTTCTCGAGGCGGCCGTAGATGCTCACCGCCTCGGGCAGCGCCACGCCCACGGGCAGCAGCACCTCGAGGTCGGGGTTGACGAGCACCATCGTGTGTCCGTCAGACGTCGGCATCACGCCGGCGACGAACATCTGCACGAAGCCGGTCGGCGTCGTGCGCGCCGTCGGCTGCTGCGATAAATCCGACATCACCTGCCGGGGAAAAGCGGGAATCGTTGGAGGCGGAGCAGCTGCGAGCGGCCCCAGTGAGACGAGGAGAGCAACCGCCAGCATTCGTCACCTCCAGGGAAAGTGTAACGAGGCGTCGTCGGTGACGCTGGCACTGATAAATCGTCGATCCCCGTGGGACAGTGGCCGAGCTGTCGGCGCGTGGTCTGGATGTAGGGAGCTGTGTTCGTCGTGTCGCGCATCGTCGTCACCGTCATCGCCGTCGTCAGTTGCGCCGTTGTGTGCTGCGCCGGCGTCGCCCGCGCCGGCGACGACGCTGCGGATGATGTCCCGCCGACGACGGTGTCGACGGCTCCGTCCGCACCTCTGTCCCCGCCTCCGCCGGTGGCTTCGGTGGTGCGGGTCTTTGTGCCCCCGCTGCGCGCCGGCGCCGGCGCCGACCGCGACATGGTCGCGCTCGTCGACGAGCGGGTGCTGCTGGCGGCGCGCCGCCACGAAGGGTTCGACATCGTCGCTGGCAAAGATGTGCAGGCTGTCCTCGATGTCGAAGCCACGCGGCAGGCCGCTGGTTGCGACAGCGACTTCGCCTGCGCCGCCGAAATCGCCGGCGCCCTCGACGCGCCGCAGATCCTGACCGGGCAGCTCGGGCGCGTCGGCAACACCTGGGTGCTGTCGCTGAGCCGCACCGAGCGCCAGACGATGACCGTGCTGAAGCAGGTCGTGCGCGAAGCCCGAGGCGAGACGCCCGAGGGGTTGCTCGGCGAGATCGACGGCGCCGTCGACGAGCTGTTGGGTGGCCCGCCGCCGTCGCTCGCGGGCTCCGGGCCGCCGGTGCTGGCCATCGCCAGCGGCATCGGCGTCGGGGTCGGCGTCGGCGCGCTGACCGTCGGCACCATCGCTGCGGGCCTGTCGTGGCAGACGTTCACCGACGCGCAGGCCGCATTGAAAGCCGACGGACTCGGCGAATCAGACAAAAATGAAATCGTTGAAAAGGCTGCGACCAGCGGTGAGACCACCAACACGGTCGCCGTCGTCGGCTGGATCGCCGGCGGCATCATCGTCGTCGCTGGCGGCGTTGGGTTGGCGGCCTCGGCCCTGGGAGGCGAGTGATGCGGTGGCTCCTGCTGACATGTTTGTGGGTGTGTGGAATCTCATGCCTGCCTGATTTCAATAACCTCGAAACAGCAGAAGGCGGCGAAGGCGAAGGCGAAGGCGGCGAAGGCGAAGGCGACGGCGAGGGCGAGGGCGAGGGCGAGGGCGAGGGCGAGGGCGTCTGCCCAGCTCCTGTCGCGAGCCCCGACAGCGACGTTGACTGGCTCCTCATCAACGAAGGACCGCTGATGCTGGTGACCACCGACGACGACGGTGGCATCTGGGCTGTCGACGACCTTGCCCGGCTGCTGCAGGTGACCATCGGCTCGCCGCCGGACTTCGAGGTCGGCCTCGTCGAGCTCGAACAGTGCCCGGGCGCGCTGGGGTTGCCGGTCAACATCGACGTCGCCCCCGGCCGCCGCGCGGTGGTCATGGGCTTCGTCAACAGCGCGCGGTGCGTTGTGCTCCTCGACACGGGGGGCTTCGCCGCGGGTGAGCCCATCGTCTTTGCCCCCAACAGCGCCGTGGCGGGCAACCCCGACGATCCGTTCCTGCCCGGTGTGTCGGCGTTTGCCGACGAGGCGACCATCGTCACCATCAGTGGCACCGCGGCCGCCTCCGTGCTGTTGCGCGGCACCGTCGACAGCTTCAACGCGGGCGCCCCCGACCCG
>JBKJNL010000691.1:0-4396 GCA_046593615.1 Myxococcota bacterium
TCCGGTTCATGTGAGCGGCGCGCTGCAACGACGCCTGCCGGCCGGTCGCCCGGCGCAATCGACCTCGAGGATGGGATCTTCTGCCCCAATGCTGCCGTTCGCCACAGGGGAGGTTACCCCGACGCTGGCCGACCACGGTCGTCGTCGTCGTCGGTGTCGTCGTCGGTGACCGCGCCGCGCGGAGCGTCGGATCGATGACGCGCCCTCGAGGGGCGCGTTGCGGACGATCGGGAAGGCGGGGTCGACCGCTCAGACGCCGTCGCCAGTGGTGGCGAGCTCGCGGACGCTGTCGTCTTCTTCTTCGATCTGGCGGGCGCGGCTCATGACGTGGGCGTCGCGCGCGGCTTCGTCGGCGGTCTGTTGGTCGTCGAGCGCGAAGTTGCCGGCGTAGTTGTCGGCGAGGACAAAGACCTCGTCGTAGATGCTCGGGTGGGCGCCGAGCTCGACGTCGTCGCCTTCGGCGAGGTCGACGAGGATGTAGTCGCGGCTCATGGTGCCGATGATGTCTTCTTCGGCGATGACGAGGCGGTGGCTCACCTCGGTCAGCAACCCCGACGTCGACGACTCCTGGTTCGGCAGGAGGTTGAGGTTGGTGGAGTGGTTGCTGAAGGTCGTCATGGTGCGGCTCCTCGAGTTGGTGTGAGCTGCCCATGAGCAACGATGATGCCCACGCCCCCACCGCAGCACAGTGCGGTGGGGGCGTGGGCATGACAGGCGACCGTCGGCACTTCCGCCACAGACTGCGCGCCCACGCCGCCGCCAACGGCGACACCCGGCAACGCTCAGCCGGGGCTGCGCAGCTTGGGCTCGCGTTCCCAGATGCGGCCGGTCTTGGCGCGACCGATGAACGCCGCGACGCCCTTCGCGCCGTCGACGTCGACGACGCCGGTGTCGTGTTCGACGCCGCCCTTCTCGAGCAGCGGGCCCGCGCCGGCGGTGGCGCCGATGACCTTGAGGTGGCCAAAGGCGTCTTTGACGAAGTCGACCGCGGCGGCCTCCATCGACAAGAGCGTGCCGCCTTTGGGCGACGGGGCGACGACGACGGCGTCAAAGAACACCGACGGCGCCGCCGACAGCGCGTGGTCGACGTCGACGTGCTTGCCGTCGCTGCCGACGAAGCCGCCGGCCTTTGGCCCGATGACCGCCATCGCGCAGCCCTCTTTGCGGAGCGCGGTGCGCAGGCGCTCGATGAGGCCGCTGTCGGAGCCGTTGGTGCACAACAGCCCGATCTTGCGGCCCTGCAACGTCGCCGGTGCCTTGCCGATGATGCTCAAGGCCGGTGACGCCGGCAGGTCGATCGGCTTCCTGGCCGGCTTCTGCTTGTCGGCCTGGCCCTCCATGCCGAGCGCTTCTTCGACGCCGTCAGCGAGGACGTCGTCGACCAGGCGCAGGTTGCCCAGCATGCGGCGGCGAACGTGCGGCAGCGCGACCTTGCCGAGCTCAAAGGCAAAGGCCGAGACGATGTGCCGCTGCTCGGGCTCGGTCTGGCTGCGGAAAAACATCCGGGCCTGGCTGAAGTGATCGGCAAACGTCTCTGAGCGTTGACGGATCTTGCCGCCGTCGCCCTGGTTGTCTTTGTGGCTCGTGAAGCCCGCCGGGGTCTCGCGCGGACCCTGCGCGTCGGGCGGCTGCAGGCTGTTGGGCTCGTAGTTCGCGCGGCCCTTGGGAACGGCCATCTGCATGTGGCCGTCGCGGGCAAAGGTGCGCATCGGGCACCTCGGGGCGTTGATCGGCAGCTGGTTGAAGTTGGGGCCGCCGAGGCGCAGCAGCTGCGTGTCGATGTAGCTGAACAGCCGGCCCTGCAAGAGCGGGTCGTTGGTGAAGTCGATGCCGGGCACGACGTGGCCGGGGTGAAACGCCGACTGCTCGGTCTCGGCAAAGAAGTTGTCGGGGTTGCGGTCGAGCACCATCTTGCCGATGGGCGTCAGCGGCACGACCTCTTCGGGGATGAGCTTGGTGGCGTCGAGCACGTCGAAGGGCAGCGACGCCGCGGTCTTTTCGTCAAAGGCCTGCACCGACAGCTCGTATTGGGGGCCATCGCCGCCCTCGATCGAATCCCACAGGTCGCGCCGGTGGAAGTCGGGGTCGCAGCCGCTGATCTTGCAGGCCTCGTCCCAGATGACCGACTGCGTGCCCAGCAGCGGCCGCCAGTGGAACTTGATGAACGTCGACTTGCCGCGCTCGTCGACGAAGCGAAAGGTGTGGACGCCGAAGCCCTCCATCATCCGGTAGCTGCGCGGCAGGCCGCGGTCGGACATCGCCCAGAGCAACATGTGGGTGCTCTCGGGCATCAGCGACACGAAGTCCCAGAAGGTGTCGTGGGCCGACCCCGCCTGCGGAAACCCGCGGTCCTGCTCCATCTTGACCGAGTGCACGAGGTCGGGAAACTTGATCGCGTCCTGGATGAAGAACACCGGGATGTTGTTTCCGACCAGGTCGAAGTTGCCTTCTTCAGTGTAGAATTTTACAGCGAATCCGCGCACGTCGCGCGGCAAATCGACCGAGCCTGCGCCGCCCGCCACCGTCGAGAATCGCACAAAGACCGGCGTCTTCTTTTTCGGGTCCGACAGGAATTTAGCCCGGGTGAGGTCACTGAAATTGCGATACGGTTGAAAGAAGCCATGCGCGCCGGAGCCGCGGGCGTGCACGATGCGCTCGGGGATGCGCTCGTGATCGAAGTGCGTGATCTTGTCGCGCAGGGCGTGGTCTTCGAGCAGCACCGGTCCGCGCACGCCGGCCTTGAGCGAGTTCTGGTCGTCGGCGATCGGCATGCCAGCCGTCGTCGTCAACGCCTCGTTGGCCAGCTGCTGGTGCGTGTCACCGCCGCGGGCCACGTTGTTCGGCAGCACAAAGGCGGGGGCGTCAACGACGTCGGACGACGCCTTGCCCGTGGGGGCTCGGCCCGCGGGGAGATTGCTGCTCGTCGGCCGAGGCGGCGACGAGCCCTTGCTGGCGGCGGGGGGTGCGGACTTGCGGGTGGCCATGGGAAAACCTCTCTGGTGATGACTGGTGAATCTTCACGGATTCACGACATCTTGATACGCCAACATCGATCAACAAAAACTGGCTGCCGACGGAGCCCGACGGACAGCGGCGCCCGCGATGCACCGTGGGTGCCACCGAAAACTCGCCTGCGGGCCGCGACCGAGGCGCCAGGCTTTGTGGCGAATGTTCACACTGAGGCACGTTTGCCTGTGACGCGCGGTCCGAGCGCCCGCCGCTGCCGCACGGTCGCCTTGCAACACAGGGCCGAAGCGATGGCCCCACCCTTGCTTTTCGCCGACCACGATGGCGATTCACTGATGAGGGTCCGAAGCCCCCGCGGTCACCCCCTGGCTCCGCCCGACGTGCGGCGCCCCAGGCAGTGCCCCGCCTCGCGACTCGCCAGCGGGCCCCCGCGCACCGCCAGCTTCTCCTTTTCAGGGCATGGTGAATGGCTGACTTCTTGTCCGTCTTCGACAACACGCGCGACCTGTCCGACTGCAACGCCCGCGAGCACGACGGAGACAGCGCGGTGTCCGGCATGAGCCCGGCAAGCCCCGCGGCCTTGGCCAGCGAACGCGGCGAGACCGACGCCCGCCCTGCAGCAGACAATGCAGCCGCCCCTGCTGCGGCCGACGGCGCCGACGCAGCAAGAAGTGAGAGCTGCGGCGGCCTCGTCGTCGTCGTCAACGGCGTCACCCGATCCGAGACCGCGGTGCACGAGATGCTCGGCGGCGCCGGCTTCACCATCCACGACGCCACCGCCAACGCCACCGCCAGCGAGCTGGTCGACGTCGTCCGCGGCGCCCGCCCTGCCCTCGTTGTGTTCGACGTCGGCGACAAAGGCCCGTCGCCGGCGGTCATCGCCGCCCTCAAGGCCGAGGCGACGACGGCCTCGACGCCGATCCTGGTGGTGTCGCCTGCCGGTCACGGCGCGGCGGTTCGCGGACGCGCCCGTGAGCACGGCATCGACGCCACGCTCATCGCCCCCGTCGAGCCGGGCGAGCTGCTGGCCACCGTCGACGTGCTCTTGACACTGGGCGCCGAGCGGCAGCGTCGCCTGCTCGGCGAGCGCCAGGCCGCCGTGCAGGCAACGCTGCAGGCAACGCTGCAGAACGTGGCCTTTGCGCACATCACCGACAGCATCATCGTCAGCGACGTCAACGGCCGGGTCATGCAGTGGAACGGCGGCGCCGAGCGCATCTTTGGCTTCACCGCCGCCGAGATGATCGGGCAGCGCCTGACCCGCATCGCCTGGTCCCCCGACGTCGACCTCGACGCCCAGCTGCGCGAGCACGAGAACCCGCCGCCCGCCGGCGTCGAGTGGCAGGCCCGCACCAAGAGCGGCGCCTCGGTGTGGCTGCACGTGCACACCACGCCGATCCGGAATCAGGCCGGCGCCGTCATCGCCTAT
>JBKJNL010000712.1:0-5162 GCA_046593615.1 Myxococcota bacterium
TCTCTACCACTTCGGCGGGCTGCGCTCGGTGGTGAACGGCGCGTACGACGAGGAGCTGACGTTCATGCCGGGCGGGTTTCCCGCGCGCTACGGCAACGCCACCGCCGGCGTCGTCGACGTCACCACGCACTCGCTGGTGGCCGATCCGTTCGAGGCCAAGTTCAGCGTCGACCTGCTCGACGTCGGCTTCTTCTTTGGCGGCACCGCGAAGTTGTCGGCGGTCGAGGCCCTGCACCTGCCCGACGTGCGCATCGGCCTCGCGGCCCGCCGCAGCCACACCGAGATCCCCGGTCATCTGGTGCTGGCGGCGACGACGGCCTTTCAGCTGCCGTTGAATTCGTTGCCGATCCCCTCCTGGTACGACTGGCAATTCAAGCTCGAGAGCGACGTCACCGACGACGTCACGCTGTCGCTGTTCGCCTTTGGCGCCGAAGACCAGTTCAGCTTCATCGGCGAGCCCCTCGCGCTCGGGCTCGGCCCGGGCATCGACGCCGGCGACGTCATCAACTCGCTGCTCGGCAACACGTTCACGCGCTACGTCGGGCGGGCCACCTGGCGCCCGGTTCCCGGCGTCACCCACACCCTGCAGCCGTGGGTCGGGCAGACCCGCCGCGGGCTGTTGGCCGATGGTGTCGTCGTGCCGCTGCTCACCGGCGACGTGCTGTCGCCGCCGCAAGACCAGACCGATTGGGGCCTGCGCGACGAGACCCGCGTGCGCTTCACCGGCTGGCTCGAGCTGCGCGCCGGCCTCGATGCCCAGCAGTCGACGACGACGGTGCAGCGCATCGGCTTGGGGGACCCGACCGCTCCCGGCGGCGCCGACTCGCCCTTCGTGCAGGTCTTTGGCTCCAGCGCCGGGGTGTGGGCCGACGCCGTCATCGAGCTCGGCGCGCTGACCGTGATCCCCGGCCTGCGCGGCGAGCTGTCGTCGTTGAAGCTCACCGACGCCGAGCCGATCTTCGACGGATCGACGACGTCGATCGTCGATCAGGTCTTTGTCGATCCGCGGGTGCAGCTGCGTTACCGCTTCGCCGACCTGCTGACCCTCAAGGGCGCGTTCGGCACCTTTCACCAACGACCGCGCCTGCAATCCGCGGCTTTTGACGTCGACGGCGACCCGCTCTTGCACCCCGGCGCGCTGCACCTGGTGCTCGGCTTCGAGAGCCAGCTCAGCGATGACCTGGCACTCGACGTCCAGGTCTATGCGGTGAAGCGCATGGACCTGACGCGCGACCGCAACCGCCGCTACTCGCCCGAGGTGTCGTTCGCGTCGCCGCTGCCGCGGCTCGGCAGCTTCGACTCCGAGGGCACCGGCAACACCCAGGGCTTCGAGCTGTTGCTGCGCACGCGGCCGACGCGCGTCTCCGTCGGCGGGGCCGTCGCCGGCAGCTTCTTTGGCTGGGTCGCCTACACGTTCTCGCGCACGGTGGTGTCGCTCGGTGATCGCCGCGAGCCCGAGGTGCCCTTCGCCTTTGACCAGACCCACAACCTCGTGCTCGTCGGCAAAGTGACGCTGCCGTACGAGATCACAGCGGGCGCGCGCTTCGCGTACGTCACCGGCAACCCCGGCCCGATCCCCGACTCGGTCAGCACGAGCCACGACCTCAACAACAACCTCTACACGCCGGTGTTGTCGTCGCTGCGGCCGTCGCGGCTGCCGTCGTACCACCGCCTCGACCTGCGGGTGGAGCGCACCTGGATCTTCGACTGGTGCCGGGTCACGCCGTATCTCGAGGTCATCAACACCTACAACTGGTTGAACCCCGAGGTGCTGTTTCCCAGCGGCGACTACCGACAACGCGAGCTGCGCGTGCTGCTGCCGGGACCGCCCATCCTGCCCCTGCTGGGCCTGGAGATGACCCTGTGATGTCATCGTCATCGTCGTCATCGTCGTCGTCGTCGTCGTCGTCATCGTCGTCGTCATCGTCGTCATCGTCGTCATCGTCGTCGTCGTTGGCGGCGGCGGCGCGGCTCGTCTCGCTGCTGGTCTCGCTGCTCGGCACCGCGTGCTGGTCCGACTGGGGGCGCATCCTCGACGTCACGCCGTCGACCGAGCACCGCGTCGAAGACCTGCGTGTCCTGGCGGTCACCGCCGACCCTGCGGCCTTTTACGCCGACGCACCCCTCGACGACGGCGGCCGCTTCGCCGACGTCACCGTCGTTCCCTTCATCTACGACCCCCGCGGCGGCGACGTCTCCGTCGACGTCTCGCTGTGTCGGCGGACGTTTGGCTTCGTGCCCTGCTCCGGCGAGCGGCTGTCGGTGAAGAGCGCGGTTCTGCACGCCGACCCCGCGGTGTCGCTCGGCCGCGTCGCCGGCGCCGACGTCGTCGTCCGCCTCGATCAGGGCATGCTCGATCAGCTGGGGTTCGCGCCGCTGTCGTCGGTGCCGCAGCAGGTCGACATCGTCGTCGCCGTCTCGCGCATCGGCGCCTCACCGCCCGAGCGCGAAGACGCCAGCCTGACCCTGGCCCTGCGCCTCGATCCGCGCACGGTGCACCTCATCATCGAGCCCGATCAAGCCGCGGTGTGCGCGCCCGACGGCAACGACCCGGTCTGCACCGGCGAACCGATCGGCGTGTGTGGCAACGGCATCGTCGAGGGCGGCGAGACTTGCGACCCGCCGGGTGATCGCGGCTGCGACGAATTCTGTCAGGGCTTCAACGACGGTGACGTCGACGACGGCGATGACGGCAACGACGACGTCGGGGGCTGCGACGGCTTCGGCCCGCCGGCCTGCCTGCTCGCCGAGCCACCGAACCCGCGGCCGCACATCGTCGGTTTCGCCACCGACGTCGCCGAACAATTCAACGTGCTGGCCAGCGACGAGCGCAGCCCCGACCTCGAGCCCGGCGCACAGCTGCCGATCGATCGCGGCCAGAGCCTGCGGCTGGCGCCCGTCGTCGACCGCGTTGGCAGCTTCGATGCTTTCCAGCCGTTCTTTTCGTCGGGCTTCGATGCCGGGACCGGTGAGGAATGCGCGGGTCGCACCGCCGGCTGCCCCCAGGTCGAGTTCCCCGCCGTGCGCTTCTACCTGCGCGACGGTCCCGTCGACATCGCGGTCTCGGCGATCGATCCGGTGCCGGTGAATTCCCGCGGCGTCGCCAGCGCCACCGTCGTCGTCCCCGACGACGCCGCCGTCCGCGACGAAGTCGTCGTCGTCGTCGTCAGCGACGGCCGCGGCGGCCTCGACGTCGCCGAGCTCACCCTGCAGGTGCGCTGAGCCGGCGAACGGCCACCAGCCGCCCAGCAGAACAGGTGTTCAGTCCCCGGCGGGCGCGCTATCGGTGGCGCCGGAGCTCACCATGGCGTCGTCGTACCTCGAGCCGATCCCCCCCCTCGTCCTCGACCTGCTGGCGCTGCTCGAAGAGCGCCTTCCGTCGCTGCAATTTCCTGAAGCCGACGGCTGCTCGGTCTTCGACGTTGCCGCCGAGGTCAAGGCCGCCGCGGCCCTGGCCCGCCGCCTCGACGAGGCCGCCGAGCAGGCCTACCGCGACCTCGCCACGCGCCAGCGGCAGCTGCTGCAAAAGGCCGCGCGCGCCCAGCGTTACGCCCGCATCTACGTCGACGCCGGCACGGGCGGCGAACCTGGCCTGGCCCGCGCCCTCGACGCCATCGCCCTGCCCGTCGACGACGACGCCCGGGGCTCGCTGCCCCCGCTGCCGGCACGGACGCCGGCACAGAAGCAACCGCGAAAGAGGCAGGCGCCGCCGTCCCGGTGAACCGTCGGCGGCCGGCGAGATCATAGAGTGGGCCATGGACGTCGTAATGCGAGCGCTGCTCGTCGAAGACTGCGAAGCCGACGCCGAGGCGATCATCGCGGCCCTGCGGCAGACCCGGGTGCGGTTCGAGGTGCAGCGCGTGGCCACCCTGGCGGCCTGTGCCGCACTGCTGACGGGCAGCGACTTCGACGTCGTGTTGCTCGATCTGTCGTTGCCCGACGCTTCGGGCTTCGGCGCGCTGGAGTCTATCCGGGCGGCATCGCCGTCGGTCCCTGTCGTTGTCCTGACCGGCGGCGACGACGAGGAAACCGCGCTCAAGGCCCTCGCCGCGGGCGCCCAGGATTACCTGCTGAAGGGGCGCTTCGAGCACCAGCTGCTGCTGCGCACGCTGCGCTACGCGATCGAGTGCAAGCGCGGCGAGGCCATCGCCCGCGCCCTGGCCGCCGAGCAGAGCGCGCGGGCCACGATTGCGGAGCAGGCCCGCGAGGTCGGCGAGCGGCTGAACACCGAGCTGGAAGAGAGCCGGCTGACCGCCGCCAGCGAAGCCCGCCGCTGGCGCATCGTCTCGCGCGTCGCCGAGCGCGTGGCCGAAGTCGACTCCCTCGACGACGTCACCTCCCGGCTGACCGAGGCCCTCGGCGACGACCTGCCCATCGCCCGGCCGCGGCTGGTGTTCGGCGACAGCACCGCGGCGGCCACGGCGGGGTTCATCGCCATCGCGCTCACCCACGAGCCCGATGTCGTTGGCGTGTTGCAGGTGTGGCCCCGCGCCGACGTGCCTTTCACCGTCGAGGACCTGGCGCTGTTGACCGCCCTGGCGCCGCACATCGGCAACGCGGTCTCGCGCGTGCGCTTCTCCGAGACCCGCCGCTCGCTGGAGATGGTGCGCACGCGCTTCACCCAGCTCATCGTCCACGATCTGAGAAACCCGCTGTCGACCATCAAGCTCAACATCGAGCTCGCGCTGCGCGGGATGGTCGACGGCGATGTGCGCCAGGCCCTCGAGGACTCGCGGGGTGCTGCGGCGCAGCTGCACCGCATGTTGCTCGACGTGCTCGACATCGACCG
Organism: Myxococcota bacterium; assembly: GCA_046593615.1. GTDB lineage: Bacteria > Myxococcota > UBA727 > UBA727 > VGSZ01 > VGSZ01. The sequence continues at coordinate 4,790 of JBKJNL010000712.1, forward strand.
CGTCGAAGACGGTCAGCTGCGCTGCGTGCCCCGGCTCGCGCACTTCGCCTCTGAGGTCACGCTGGTCGCCGAGGGCATGCGAGCGGTCATCGAGAGCCACGGGGTGACGCTGTTGGTGCGCGTGCCGTCGGCGATGCCCCTCGTCAGCTTCGACGACACCCTCATCACCCGCGTCGTGCAGAACTTCCTGACCAACGCCATTCGCTACGCGCGGACCGTGATCGAGATCGACGTGCGCATCAGTGATGGTGCGGCGGTCCTCGCCGTCGCCAACGACGGACCGACCATTCCGCCACTGCAGCGGGCCCAGCTGTTCGACAGCTATGGCCAGCGCAACCCCACCCAGGAACCGGGCAACCGCGGCCTGGGGCTC
>JBKJNL010000489.1:0-15811 GCA_046593615.1 Myxococcota bacterium
GCGGTGAGGGCTTCGCCGTCGACGTCGAGGACCAGGACGCGCGGCTGTTCCTTCGCCTGCTTCACGGCGCCGTCACGCTTGCCGCGTTTGGCAGCCATCGCCGCGGGCGCGGCGAGCAGAGACAGGGCGAGGAGCAGGCGCGTGATCATGATGGCGGCGCCGTGGGCTTGGCGGAACCGATCGCCGCGAGCAACAGCGCCCACGGGCAGCCCCACAGCTCCCGTCGTGAGCAGCCTTCAGTGGACCGAGACCTCGGAGATGCAGGTCTGGTTGCTCTTGCCCTGCTTGATCGCCTTTTCGAGGATGACGCGTACCTTCTTGGCCTCGGTCTTCCCGTCGAAGAACACCAGGGTGGTGCGCATCCACGGACGGTCCTTGGCCTTGAACAGCCCGTCGGAGAACGCCACCGACGGCGCATCGAACTTGCCCGGCTCGCGGCGGTTGACGACGGCCTCGCTGCCGCCGTCGATCTGCACCTTGAACGTCTCGGGAACGTTGTGGCTCTTGAAGGCCTGCGCGCTCTCGACGCAGCCAGCGACGATGCGCACCATGTGGATCGCCGACTCTTCGGCCAGCTCGAGCTCGAGCCATTCGCCCTTGCCGTCGTCGCTGGCGTCTTCGATCCAGGCCGTCGTCAGGTTCTTGTCGGCGCCGCGCAGCATGTAGGCCGTGCGATCGATCTCGACCTCGGGCTCTTCGGGCTTCGCTTCCTTCTTCGGCTTCTCGCCCTTTTTGCCGCCGGTCGGCTTCTTGGGCTTTTCGCCCTTCTTGACCGGGCCCGGAGAGGTCGGCTTCTCGAGGTCTTCGAGGCCGAGCTCGAGGTCGCCGCCGGGGGAGCCTTCTTTTCCTTCTTTGACGCCGCCAGCGCTGGCGCCGCTGCTGTCGGTGGCGCTGCCGTCGGTGGCGCCACCTTCTTTCATGAGGGCCTTGCTGAGGGCTTCGGCCTTGAGCTCGGCGAGCTCGCGGGGCTCGATCCACGCCGACGACGCCGTCACCTTGGCGATCTCGAGGGCCGGCAGGAAATCGTTGAGGCGCTCGCCGCTTTCTTTGTAGAGCCAGTTGGCTTCGTCCCAGCGCCACACCTGCTCGCGCACGCCGGTCATGAGCTTGACGACGTCGTCGCCCTCGCCGGCGATGGTGAGGATCTGGGGCTTGCGGCGCACCAGCACCTCGCCGACGCCGTCGCCTTCGATGTCGTCGAAGTACCAGCCGCCGCGGGCGTCGCCGTAGGCGATGATCGATTTGTCGGACTCCCACGGCTCGCGGTCGGCGGTGTTCTTCGAGCGGTTCAAGACGTTGGTGAAGATCTCCTTCAGCCGGCCCTCTTTGAACCCGTAGATGCGGACGCGCTTGACCTTTTCGTCGGGCGTCTCGTCATAGACCTCGAACAGGACCTCGAAGCTCTCGGCGGGTGGCGCCAGCGCGAGGGGCTCGAGCTTGGCGATCTCCTTGCCGCCGGCCCAGGGCATGACGTCGAGAACGACCGCGCCGTCTTTGTCTTCGCCGATCAACGCCAGCCGCAGGCCTTTTTCGCCGGAGCCCGCGCCGAACAGCTCTTTGCGGCCGTCGCCGTCGACGTCGATCTCGACGAATTTCTTGAGCTCGAGGCCCTTGGCCTTCATGGCCTCGGCGGTGGTGCGGCGGGACTTCTTTTCCTGGGCCCTGCTGGGCGCGGCCCCCCCCACGGCGACGACGGCAACGACGGCACAGGCGACGACGGCGGAGAGGGCGGAGTTGCGCAGCATGGTGTTGCTTTACCACCCCCGTCGTCGGCGGTCAGGAACGGTCACCGCCGGGCCGCGGCTGTTGACGCGGCCCGCGATCGATGGGCGATCGATGGCGATCGAGGGCGATCAACGCGGCGCGGACCGGGATCGCGACGGACGACGCCTCGGGCTGCGACGCGGTGAACGACTGTCTCGCCGGGTGCGCGCAGAAGATCACTTCGCGCAATCCGGTGCCGATCGACCGTCGCCGACGCCCGCGGCAGCGGCGTCGCTGTCGTCGTCAAATGCGGTTGGTTGGCCGCGGCCAACGATCCAGCGGTGCTGCCGGCGGCCGTGATCTATTGCCCCCGGCACACGGGGCGGGCCCTGACAATGAACTTGATTTCCGATCAGACCTTGTGCACCTTGCTCAACAGTCAGAAGCCCGTTGGTTCCAGACATTGGATCCGGACAGCGGGCCTTTGAGTGCGCCACACCGCGTCACATCGACGCGGAATGCGGCGGCGCCGTCCGGGCCACCAGCCGAATCCCATGGATTTCCGGATGGTTGACTCTGGGCGGTGGTGAGAGGGGCCGAATGACGGCTCCGGTTGTTGCGTGGGGTCGACGGCGACCTCGCAAGACAAGAAATGCGGGAGAGATCGCCAGGATGAAACACAAAGCGCATCTCGGAGCGAGCACGCAAAAGACGGTGGTGATCGAGTCGGGGCTGGTGCAGCGCTTCGTCGATGCCCTCGATCTCGGCGACGCGGTCTCCAAAGACGCCGACGCCGCCAAGCAGGCCGGGCTGCCGGGGGTGCTCTTGCCCCACAGCGCCGCGGCCTCGCTCGGCGACTTCGCCCACGTGCTGCAGCTGCTCGAGCTCAAGCCCAAGCAGGTGCTGCACAGCAAGGAGTACGTCTCGGTCTTTGCGCCGCTGTGCGCCGGCGACGAGCTCCATGTGACGACGACGTTGCGCGATCTCTACGAGCAGCAGGTCGGTGGCAACCCCATGGGCTTCGTCACCATCGACGTCGTCGGCGCCACCAAGAAGGGCGAGATTCGCTTCGAGGCCCAGCGCGTGCTGGCCATTCGTGGTGGCTTCCCCCGTCGTTGATTCCGTTTTTGGCGCCGTTGTTGGCGCCGTTTTTGGCGGTCTGGCGTTTGCGCCGAGCAGCCGGGAAATTCTTTCGAAGCGAGAAGGCCTGATGCCTCAGCTCTACTGGGACACGATCGAGCTCGGCGACCCCGTCACACCCTTGTCGAAGCCCGCGGTCACCCGCGTGCAGATCGCCAAGTTCGCCGGTGCGGCGCAGGACTGGTCCCCGCTGCACATCGACGACGACTTCGCCAAATCCGCCGGCTACGGCAGCGTCTTCGCCCACGGCGCGACGTCATTGGGCTTCGCCATCGAGGCCGTGCAGAAGTGGCTCGAGAACGGCCGCGTGCTGAGCTCGACGTCGACGTTCCAGAAGCTGGTGTGGCCGGGCGACATCCTCACGGCCAAGGGCGTGGTGGTGAACCGCTACGAAAAGAACGGCGAGCCCCGGGTCGACGTCGACGTCTGGGCCGAGAACCAGAACCACGACATCGTCATGAAGGGCCAGATCACCTGCGTCCTGTGGCGCAACGACAAGGAAGAAAAGAAGGGCAAAGGCGCCTTCCCGACCATCTCGCCCGAGACCATCAAAGAGCGCCGCACCGCCAAGCCGGTGCCCCGGAGCGACGCCGAAGCCGCAAAGGCCCGCCTCGAGGCCGCCCAGATCCAGGCCCTGCAGGCCCAGCACGCCGCCGAGCTGAAGAAGACCGCCCGGCAGCAACCGCGCCCCCAGCCCGCTGCGCCGCCGCCGCCGAAGCCCGCCCCGGCCCCGCTGTCGAAGCCCGCCGCGGCCCCGCTCTCGAAGCCCGTTGCTGCCCCGCCGAAGCCGGTCCCGGCAGCGCCCGCCAAGCCCGCCGCGGCCAAGCCCGCGCCAAAGGCTGCGCTGCCGACGACGCCGAAGAAGGCACCGGCCAAGCCCGTGGCGCCGCCGTCGCCGCCCAAGAAGGCCCCGCCGAAGCCCGCGCCGGCTGCCAAGAAGCCGCCGCCGAAGCCCGCGGCCAAGAAGCCGCCGCCGAAGCCGGCAAAGAAGAAGAAGTAGCCCTCGCTGCTGTGCCCGATCGCCGAAGCGGCCGACCCTGTGTCGGCCGCTTTCTTTTTCGTCGGCTTCTGCTTCTGCTTCTGCGTCGGCCGCTGCGTCGTCTTGTTCGTCGACGTCACCGCCCCAGCACGTGGCGCAGGGCGGCTTCGAGGGAGGCGTGGCGGAACGTGTGGCCCAGCGACGTCAGCCGCGTCGGAACCACCCGCTGCGAGTCGAGGATGCGGTCGCCGAATTCGCCGAGGGCCAGCTTCAGGGCGAAGCGCGGCACCGGCACGAGCGCCGGCCGGTGCAGCACGTGCGCGAGGGTGCGCGCGTAGTCCTGCTGGGTGACCGGGGCCGGGCCGACGGCGTTGACGGCGCCGCGCATGCGCTCGTCGACCAGGGCCCGCCAGACGATGGCGCCGACGTCGTCGATGGCGATGGGGGGGGTCCAGCTGCTGCCGTCTCCGAGCGCCCCGCCCGCACCCATCTGGAACACCGGCAGCAGCTTCTGCAGGGCCCCGCCGCGTGGCGATTGCGCGATGCCGATGCGCAGGGACACCGCGCGCCACCCCGCGGCCCCAGGGCCCGAGCGGCCGGCATGACCGAGCACCGCGGCCTCCCAGGCCTGGCAGAGCTCGCTGAAGAAATTCTGCGCCGGCCCCGACGGCGGCGGGCTGTCTTCGTCGACGATGTCGTCGCCGCGGTCGCCGTAGATGCCGACGGCGGAGGCGGCCACGAGGGTGCGCGGTGGGGCGGGGAGCGCGGCGAGGGCGTCGAGCAGCTTCGTCGTCTGCTCGACGCGCTGCTGGCGCACGCGGCGCTTCTTGTCGGCGTCGAGCCGGCCCTCGCCGACGTTCTCGCCGGCCAGGTGCACCACGGCGTCGAGGCCCGACGCGCCGTCGCCGAGGGCGCCGCTGTGGGGATCCCAGCTGACGCTCCCCTGCCCCGGCGGCGTCTTTGCCGACGGGATCGAGCCCGGCCGGATGAACGCGACGACCTCGCAGCCCGCCACCGACAACAGGGCCCGCACCTCGCTGCCGATCAGGCCCGAGGCCCCGGTGACGCCGACCCTGAAACGCCGCCCGCTTGCGGGACCGGAGGACACGGGGCGAGGCAGCGACGACAACAGCGCGGCGTCGAGGACCGTGGTGCGGTGGCGGTGCGCGAACATCGCCGCCAGCTTGCGCTCGACCACGAAGTCGCCCGAGCCCAACAGCGGCCCCTGGAACGTGATGCGATCGACGAGGCGGCAGTGCTCGTGCGGTCCGTCGGCGCCGCCTGTGGAAGGCAGCGGCTCGAAGCGGTGCTCGTGGCGCCAGCTGGAAAACGGCCCGGCCTCCATCACGTCGACGAAGCCGCAGACGCCGCCGCTGCGGCCGTCGACGACGTCTTCGTGGCGGGCGATCCAGCGGAGGGTCAGGGGACCGACGCCGACGTCGATCTCGGCGCGGGCGCCGTTTTCGAGCGCTGGCAGCGGCACGGCGACGGTGGCGGCGTCGAAGGGCGGGCTCAGCCGGCCAAAGGCGCCGGGAGCCGCGTGGTAGCGAAACAGCGCCGCGGCGCTGCAGGGCACATCGGTGGAGCGCTCAAAGACAGCCATGGTCCTACGATGCCGCAGCCGGCGCCCGGTGCGCAGCGCTCTTGGTCGTCGACCACAACGAGATCGATCGACCCGCAGGATCGATCAGCGCGCTCGATCAGCGCGACCGAGCTCAACGTCGACCAACGCGATGCAGCTCCACACCGATCGCACTGATCGACGCGATCAGGGCGATCGATCAGCGCTCGTAGATGAGCGGCTTGGCCGGCGCGATGTTGCGGTTCGTCGAGGCGATGCCGACGACGGCGGCGCCAAAGGCCAGGGCCAGGGTGATAAAAGCGACGAGCGCGCGCGGCACCTTTTTGCGGCGCACAAAGCCCATCGCCGTGTAGAGCGTGCCCGTTCGCGCCGGTCGCTTGGGCTCTGGCGGCGCGGCCCCGTTTTGCGAGGTCGCCTGGGCTGTGGCCTTTGCGTCGGCCCCTGGCCCCTGCGCGGGCTTGCTGTCGGTCACGTCGACGACGTCGGTGACGTCTTTGACAGCGGCCCGGGCGGCGGCTTCGGCGGCTTTGCCGTCGGCAACCTGCTGCTTCGAAGTGCCCTTCGGCGGCTCGTCGGGCGACGACGTTGTGCGCACCGCCTTGACCGACCAGGTCGGGCGGCCCTGCTCGTCGGGAGAGACGGAACCCAGCGAACCTGGAGCGGGAAAACCAGGCGGCAGGATCGGCGGCTCGAGCATCGGCGCCGTCGACTCGGACATCAGCGACTGCATCGTCACCGGCACCGTGGCTTCGATCTGCTCGTCGAGGCTCCTGGGCCCGAGCGCACGCTGGCGCGCCGCCGTCGGGCGCGCGTTCACCTGCTGCGTCGGCAACACCATCGACGGCCCGAGGGTGGCCGCGATGCGCTCGAGGTCTTCGCGGGCCAGGATGGCGCCGGCCGGCAGGTCGCCGGTGCGCTCGTTCTCGAGGCCGGCCAACGACATCTTGCCGGACATCTCGCGGGCCATCTTCTGCAGCCGGTCGTAGTCGACGATCGAGTTGGCGCCGAGGACCATGGTGCGCGGCGTGCCCTTGTTGGTGGCCGCGCGCGCCTTGAGCAGCACGCCCATCAAGGCCTCTTCGCCGTCGCCGAAGCGGTCTTCGCCTTCGGAGAACACGCGGGCCGCGGCCACCGCCGAGTGCAGGCGGTTGTCGGGGTTGGGGGCCAACAGCACCGCCAGCACGTCGACGAGGCGCTCGGGCAGGGGTTTGCCTTCGATGTCTTCGAGGCTGCGCAGCTTCTCGGGCGTGCCTTCGTCGGCGATCTTGTCGGCCACCGGCGAGCCGAGGCTCAGCTCGAGCAACAGGCGGCCCAGGGCCCACAGGTCGCCAGCGGTGGTGTGGACGTTGGCCTGCCCACCGGCCGCGACATCGGCGGTCTGGACGGCGCGCAGCTCGGGGGCGAGCCAGCGCCGGGTCATCTTGCCGGGCTTCAAGGTCACCCCGCCGCCGGAGTCGAGCAGCACCCGCGACGGACAAAACGGTGTGTCGCCGATGACGACGGCCAGGCGTCGCCCGAGGCACATCACCGCCGCCGGCGGCACCACGCCCTGCACCGACACCAGACTGAGACCCTCATCCTCGACGACCACGGCCCGACCTCTCCGACGACAACGCGCCTCGATGGCCCGTCACTTCACCGACAGGGTGGAGCCTCTTTGCGCGCCTGACGCAAGCCCAAAGCAATGATCGGCGCACAGCGGCGCCGTCGTCGCACCCGGAAGCCCTGGGGACCCGACCGCCGCGCCCGCCCGATGATCCAGACCCCGGCCTCTGGCCCGCCGAGCCGTCGTCGCGGTCGTCGCCGGCCTGCAGCCCGAATGAAAAACGTCGCCGGTGGGCGACGTTTTCCAGGTGCCAGGTCGTCCGGCGATCGGCAAGAGACCCCGCCGCAGCCGACTACTTCTTGGCCGGGGGCGTCTGCTTCTTGTCGTGGGCGGTCTTTTCGTTTTTCTTGTTGGCTTCGTCCTGCTTCTTGGACTTGTCTTTGGACTTCGGGTTCTTGTCGCCCATGGCGTGCTTCCTTGGTTCAAACATCGAGCTGCAACGTTGCGCGACACGCTCACCGACGGTGGCGCCCCGCGCCCGTCGGCCCGCTGGGGGCAGAAGTACCATCTCTCCGCCCGCCACCCGCATCGGGTCGATTGACGAGACGCCGTCCTGGGCTCGATGCCCGAACACGCACGAACACGCCGGAACACGCCCGACCTCATCGTCAGTCGTCGGAGCCGACCTTGCCGCGGCCCTTCTTGGTCTCGCTGCGGGCGCCCTTCTCGGCCAGGCGGCGGCGCACCGAGCCCTTTGACGGCTTCGTCTTCGTGCGCGGCTTGGGCGGCACCAGGGCCGCGCGGATCCAGTCGGCGAGCTTCTCTTTGGCGTCGTCGAGGTTCTGCTTTTGATCGCGGTGCCGCTCGCTCTGCACGAGGAAGTCGCCGTCGTCGGTGATGCGGTTGGGGAAGTCGGTGCGCAGCTGGGCCTTGACCCACGGCGCCAACACCACGCAGCGCTGCAGGTGGAAGCGCAGCTGCACCTTTGACGACACCTTGTTGACGTTCTGGCCGCCGGGGCCGCCGGAGCGGGCAAAGGTGACGTCGTAGTCGTCGTCGGGGATGTGGATGCGGTCGGTGACGACGATGGTCATGGCGGGCTCACTGGCAGCAGAAAGAAGCAGGCGAAACGACGAGGCGCCCCAGGAGGGCGCCTCGCTCGAGGTGACGGCTGACGTCGTCGACCCGCTCGTTGTTCAGCTGCGCATCTGGTTGTCGGGACGGCGCGGCGGCTCGTTCTTGGCGCGGGGGGCGGCCTTCTGGCCCTTGTAGGCCGGGCCGAGGTTGGCGTTGATCTGCGCCCAGTACGGGTCTTGATCGGTGCCGGGGATGATGGCGTCGATCGGGCACTCGGGCTTGCAGGCGCCGCAGTCGATGCACTCGTTGGCGTCGATGACCATCATCGGCTGACCGGCAGCCGGGTATCCGGGGGGCAGCTGGGCCGCGTACTGCATGCAGTCGGCGGGACAGACCTGCTGGCAAGCCGCGTACACCTCGGAAATGCACTTCTGGGAAATCACGTGCGGCATGTCGGGAAGCTCCATTTTCGCGTGGTTGCGCCGAGCATCCTGCTTCGCGGCCCTGTCCGAGCGCAAGAAGCGAGTCAGGCTGCTCCGCCGCGGCCCAGCACGTCGCTGACGCCCTCTGGCTCGAGGTCGCCCCTGGCGCGGGACCGGCAAAAAAAAGAGCGACGTCGTCGACGTCGCCCTCTGGAAAGCACTGCAGCAGACCGCGGCTCAGCCGGCGTCGCCTTCGCCTTCGCCTTCGCCTTCACCGCCGCCGCCTTCGGCGACGCAGGTGCCGGTGGCTGCGCCCTGGGCGACCTGGCAGTCCTGCTCGCCGGTGCAGACCGTGGTCGAGAAGTCGGCGTTGGCGCCGCAGGTGTCGCCGAGGGTGGTGGGCTCGACGCAGACGCCGACGGGGCCGCCGCCGAAGTCGACCTGGAAGTCGTTGGAGCAGTCGAGGGCGACGTCGGTGCACGCGCCGGCGGCGCTGCAGGGGACGATGCACAGGCCGACGATGCTGTCGTCGAAGGGGGTCGCGGGGTTGTCGGCGGCGGCGAGGCCGCAGGAGACGCCGGTGGCGCAGAGGGCCGAGATGCCGTTGCCGCACAGGCCGAGCAGGCCGCTCTCGGCGACGCAGATGGGCGAGGAGAAGTTCGCGAACTCCTGGCAGGTGCCTTCGAGGCCGGCGATGACGGTGCAGGCCGCGGCGGCCTCGGTGCACGACGGCACGCAGCCCTTGTCGATGTTGGGGTCGGTGAAGAACGAGCCGCACACGAAGCCGGTGGCGCAGCCGCTGTCGTCGGTGCAGGAGTCGCCGACGACGCCGTCGGTGCCGCCGCCTTCGCCCTCGCCGCCGTTGTCGCCTTCGCCTTCGTTGGCTTCGCCTTCGCCCTCGTCGCCGCGCTCGCCCTCGCCTTCGCCGGGGCCGTCATCGGTGGGGCAGGCCGGCAGCGCCAGCAGGGTGACGCCCTGCAGGATGAGGGTGGTGACGGCGACAAACAAAGACAGGGTGAGCTTCTTCATGGGATCTCCAATCGACGCCTTGAGGTTGCCGCAGAGCCGCGGGATGTCAAGGAACCCGCAGCGCCACTTTCCCGGCGTCCATGGTAAGGGCCACCACATGACCGATCCCGTCGCCGACACCCTCGAGAGCCGACTCCTCACCGACGCGAGCAAGCGTCCCCGCATCCTCGACGACTGCGTGAAGCTGATCGAGGCCGAGGTCGACAGCAAAGGCGGCCTGTCGGGCCTCGCCATCAAGGGCGCCTACAAGGTCGTGTCGTCGATGAAGCCCGGCTTCGTCCGCGACGCGATGGACTCGCTGCTCGATGATTTCGTGCGCCGCCTCGAGCCCTTCTACGCGATGAACCGCGACCAGAACGGCGGCGACCCCAAGACCTTCGGCGCCTTTCTCACCAAGCGCCCCAACGAGGTGTCCGACGCCCTGCTGGGCATCACCGACGACAAGGCGAAGCGGGCCAAGAACCCGAACCTGAAGTCGGCCTACGAGCGGCTGCGGCCGCAGGCCAAGAAGCATGTCGAAGAAGCCGTCCCGCGCGTGGGCCGCACCCTGCAGGCCCATCTCTGAGCGGGCTCTGACCACGCCGTGATCGACCGCGCCGGCCTGTGGGCCGGCGCTTTTTTTTCGGCCGCCCGGCCACCTGCGTTTCGGCCCCGTGCGTTCAGCGGCGGAAGCGATCGGGGCGGCGCGACGCGAGCAGCGGACGCGTGCCGACGTCGTGGACGGCTTCGATGAACGCCTCGCGCGCGGCCTCGAGCTCGGACAGCTCGCCACTCAAGAACGCGCCGGCGAAGTTGGTCTCGGACGGCGGCGGGATCCACTTTGCCAACGTCACCCGCGCGGCCTTGAGGGCGCGGTCGACGGCGACGGCGGCCTCGAGGGGTGGGGCGATCAAGTACGCGATGGGCGCGCCGACGGCGACGCCGGCTTCGGCCGACAGGAACGTGCCGGTCTCGCTGACGACGTGGGCCAGAAACGCCGGGCCGTCTTTGGACTTGAACGGCTCGCCGGCAAAGGTGTGGAAACAGACCCGCTCGCGCAGGTGCTCTTTGATGACCCACAAGGCTTCGGCGACGTCGTCGGGGTTGCCGCCGCGGACCACGCCGAGGATCTCGCCCGAGTAGGGACCCGAGGCGTGCTTGGCGCCGGCGTAGAAGGAGCGGGCGTAGGCGACGTCGACGTCGGCGTGCTTGGTGGCTTCGTCGAGGGCGATGTACGTCGAGTCGTCTTGATCGACGGTGACGAGGCCGAGCGCCCGACGTTCAAGTCGATCGGGCCTCGCGGTCTTGAACCAGGCCGCGGCCAGGGCCGGATCGACGTCGTCAAGCTGGCGGCAGGCCAGCAGCGTCGGGCGCAGTGGCACCAGCACAGGCACCAGAACGGGCACCACCGGCGGCAAAAACGACGACATCAAATGACCTCGCCGAATTCGCGGAGCAGCTGGCGCACGAGGCCGGCTTCGATGCCGTCGCCTTTTGCGATGATCTTGCCGAGGGCAATGGCGAACGGGCGCTTGCCGATCATGGAGTAGGCCTCGAACAAGAACAGGCCGGCCCGCGGGTGCTCGCCCGAGGTGCGCCAGGCTTCTTCGCATTGGGCGACGCCGACGCGGATGTTTTGCAGCGGCCCGTTGCGCAGCAGCAGCCGGCCGAGCGCCGCCCGCGGCTCCCACGCCGTCGCCCGCTCGCGCGTCAGGCGCTGCAGCTCGTTGACCAGAAACGCCATGTCGCCCTGCCCGGTCACCGCGGCGACCTCGGCCTCGACGATCAAGTAGCGGATGTCGTTGGGGTGCTCGTTGGCCAGCTCGTCGAGCAGGCGCAGCGCGCCCGCTCCGTCGCCGGCGTAGAGGGCCGTGCGCACCGGCACGAGGCCGCGCTCGATGGGGTCGTTGTTGACCTTCTTGTCGCCCTGGCTCTTCTTGCGCGCGACCAGCGCCGGCTGCCCGGGGTGCTGCCGCAGCGCCAGCGCGATGTTGTCGTCGGCCGCGTCGTCGGCGCCGCCTTCGATTTCGACGTCGATGAGGGCCAGCCAGCACTCGAGATCACGCGGGTCGAGCTCGACGGCTTTGGCGAACGCTTCTTCGGCGTCGGCCAGCTCGTCGCGCTTCCAGAACACCCGGCCGCGGCCGAGCCAACCGCGCGAATGACGCGGCCCGTGGCCGATGGCCCGCTCAAAGAACGCCGAGGCCTCGTCGACGTCACCTTTGCCGAATGCCTCTTCGCCGAGCATCACGTCGGCGTGGGCCACCTTGGAGCCGAGCGAGGCCGCCCGCCGCGCCAACAGCAGGGCCCGCTCTTGATCGCCCTTCTGCCGCCAGAACACCGCCAGCCAGGCCAGGGCATCGGGCAGGCGCGGGTTGCCCGCCAGCAGCCGCTCAAGCCGCAGGATGCCGTCGTCGACGAGGCCGCGGGCGGCGCTGATGCGGGCGTAGGCGGTGTGGGCGGTGGCGTCTTGCCCGTTGCCCTCGAGCATGTGCCTGGCCATCGCCTCGGCGGGGTCGAGGCGACCGGCCTGCAGGTGCTCCTCGAGGACGTCGTAGTTGCCGGCTGCCACGACCGACCTTTTAGAGGAGCCGCGCTGTCGCCGTCACGTCTGATTTGTGCCGCGCGGGCGCGCCCCGCAGGGCGACGCGTGAAACGACGCGTGAAACCAGCGCCTGACATTGCCCCCGGCGGCAGCTATCAGCACCGGCGTGACCATCGCACTCGACCCCGGAAAACCCCGCGCTGTCCTCGTCGCCGTCCAGCTGCAAGGCACCGACGACGCCACCCACCAGCAGTCCCTCGCCGAGCTGGCCAGGCTGGTCGATACCCTCGGCTTCGAGGTCATCGGCGAGGTCGCGCAGAAGCGGACCAAGCTCGCGCCCGCGGCCGGCATCGGCATGGGCAAGCTCAAAGAGCTCGCGGCCTTTACCGGCGGCACCGGCGAGATCCCGTCGGGGGCGACCAAGAAGAAGCAGAAGAAAGACCTGCACAAGCCCAGCGGCGCCTCGGTCAACGCCAGCGACGACGCCGACGAAGACGACAACGAAGACGACGAATTCGCCCTCGACTACGTGGCCAAGCCGCCGCCGAAAGAAAAAGCCACCGTCGTCGTCGTCGACAACGAGCTCAGCCCGAGCCAGATGCGCAACCTCGAAAAGGCCTGCGGCATCGAGTGCCTCGATCGGGCCGGCGTCATCATCGAGATCTTCTGGCGGCACGCGCGCACCAAAGAAGCGCAGATGCAGGTCGAGATCGCCCGCCTGCAATACGAGGCGCCGCGGCTGCGCGAGAAAGAGCACAGCACCGATCGCCAGCGCGGCGACGGCCACGGCGGCAAGGGCGACGACGACGTCGAAATCGACCGCCGCCGCATCCGCGATCGCATCGCCGAGCTCAAAGAGAAGCTCGAAGAGGCCGAAAAAGACGCCGGCACCCGACGCATGCGACGGCGCGATGCCATGCGCGTGGCCCTCGTCGGCTACACCAACGCCGGCAAGTCGAGCTTGATGCGGGCCCTGTCGGGCTCTGAGGTGCTCGTCGCCGACAAGCTGTTCGCGACCCTCGGCACCACGGTGCGCACCATCCCCGACACGATGCCCAAGATCCTGGTGAGCGACACCGTCGGCTTCATCAAGAACCTGCCGCACTCGCTGGTGGCCTCGTTCCGCTCGACCCTCGACGAAGCCCACGAAGCCAGCCTGCTGTTGTTCGTCGTCGACGCCTCCGACGCGGCGTTTCCGTCGCAGCTGCAGGTCACCAAAGAAGTCCTCAAAGAGATCGGCGCCGACGACATCCCGTCGATCTTGATCCTGAACAAGATCGACCGCGTCGACGAGCTCGGCCGGGCCCGCTTGAAGCGCGACTTTCCCCACGCCGTGCAGCTGTCGGCCCTCGACCCCGTCGACGTCAAAGCGTTCAAAGAGCGCCTCGACGAGCACTTCGCCGACACCCTCGAGACCAGCGCCTGCGACATCCCCCATGCCCGCGTCGGCGAGGTGCTCGGCTTCGTGCACGAGCACGTCAAGGTCGTCGACGAGCAGTGGGACGAGTGGGGCGCACGCTTCATCATCCGCGGCGCCCCCGACATCATGGACAAGCTGCGCGGCATGATCGGCAACGTCGGCGAAGTGCCGCCGCGGCCGGTGCCGCCCACGGCCTGAGCATGACGAGCATGACGAGCACGACGATGGGCGTGATCAAAATCGGCGTGGTGACAACGTCGGATCGGGCCTCGGCCGGCGTCTACGTCGACCAGGGCACGGCCGAGCTGGTGTCGGTGCTGCAAGAGATGCTGGCGTCGGAGTTCGAAGCCGTCTGCCGCCTGGTGCCCGACGAGCAGGCCCTCATCGAGCAGCGCCTCATCGAGCTCGTCGACGAGGTCGGCTGCTGCCTGGTGGTGACCACCGGCGGCACCGGTCCGGCGCTGCGCGATGTCACCGTCGAGGCCACGCTCAAGGTCGGCCACAAGCACATGCCGGGCTTCGGTGAGCTGATGCGCAAGGTGTCGCTCGACAAAGTGCCGACGGCGATCCTGTCGCGGCAAGAGGCCGTGGTGCGCTTTCGCGCTGCGGGTCCCCACGCCGGCACCGGCTGCCTCGTCGTCAACCTGCCGGGCAGCATCAAGGCGATCCGCGAGTGCCTGCTCGCCGTCATGCCGGCCATTCCGTATTGCGTCGACCTCATCGGCGGCCCGCGCCTCGAGACCCGCGGCGACGTCGTCACCGCGTTTCGACCCAGACCGAAGTAGCCTGCGCCCGTGCTCGCCGCGGTCTCGCTTCTGCTCGCGCTCTCGTCTGTCGTCGTGGCGCATGACGCCGGCGCGCCGCTCGCCGCACCGGTCGACGGCCCCACTGGCGCCACGACGGATGCACCGACCGATGAGGGTCACTGGACCTTTGCCGGCGTGCCGCGGCTGACGCTCAACTCCGACGAAGGCATCGGCCTCGGCTTGCGCGGCATCTTTTTCTGGCACCGCTTCGGCACGCGTCCGTACAAGACCGCGGTCTCGTTTCAAGCCTGGGCGACGACGCGGCTGGTGCAGCACCACTACGTCAAGGTCGACGCCATCGACGCCTTTAACGTGCCCTTGCGGCTCGAGGCCGAGGCCGGATTTTTTTCGACGCTGACGTTGCCGTTTTGCGGTGACCCACCGTCACGCTCGAGGCGCGGCGACGACTGCGTCGACAGCGACGACACACGCCTGCGCTCGCTGGAGCCCTATGGGTCGACGACGGCGCGGCTGCGACTGCTCAAGCAGCCGTTCTTCAAAGACACGCTCAAGGTCGAGGCTTTCGTCGGCTGGCGCGGCACCGGCTACATCCCTGGCAGCTTGTTCGACGACGACGGCGACGGCCGCGCCGACCTGTTTCCCTATCCGGGCTCGCGCTACGCCGCGCTGCACCCGCGGGGCGAGCCGGGCTTCGCCTCGGTGCTGCAGGCCGGCGTCGCCGTCGACACCCGCGACGACGAGCCGAACCCGACGCGCGGCTTCTTCATCGACGCCAGCGTGCGCGACAGCCAGCCGGCCTGGGGATCTTCGTTCGCGTTCGTCGGCGCCAACCTCACGGCCCGGCTGTACGCGCCGGTCACCGACCTGCTCGGAAAGGGCAACGTCGTCGTCGCCGAGCGCTTGATCCTCGACGGCGTCGCCGGCGATGCGCCCTGGCGCGAGCGCGTGCGCCTCGGGGGGCTCGTCGAGACCAGCGGCATCGGCGGCGCCGACGTCGGCCGCGGCATCCGCCTGGCGCGCTACCCCGGGCGCGCGCGGCTGGTGCTGCAACACGAGCTGCGCGTCACGCCGCTGGTGCTCGACGTCTGGGGCAACTCACTGGCGCTGCCGATTGCCTTTTTTGCAGACAGCGGCTTCGCCACGTTCGGCGGCGGTGACGACGACGTCCGCTTGTTGTTCGGCGGCGGCATCTCGTTTCGCGTGGTGTGGAACCGCACCTTTGTCATGCGCCTCGACCTGGCCCTCTCGCCCGAGGAGCCGGGTCGGCTCTCTGCCTACTCGTCGCCGGGCCACCCGTTTTGACCTGAGCGACGCGCTCAAGAAGGCGGCGCCGTCGCAGAGCAGGCAAGCTCGCCCGCGTGAATGACCACGTGCCCCGCGGCATCCGATTCTCCGGCGTCACCGGCCGTTCCGCGCTGTCGCGCCGACGCTGGCCGCTGGCCGACCGCAGCACCACCCGCGTCCGCATCGCCGACGACGACGTCGCGGTCGGCATGATGGTCGACATGCAGAGCGCGCCGCGGCCCGGCGTCATCGGCCGCCGCCTGCGCCGCGTGGCCACGATCACCGCCCTCGAGCGCGACGTCGACGGCCTCGTCGGCTGGGTGCGGGTGCGCGACGA
>JBKJNL010000897.1:0-3565 GCA_046593615.1 Myxococcota bacterium
GGATCCGTGAACAGCGTTCACGCGCGAAGCGACCCAGCCCGAGGACGTCAGCGGTCGTTGACCCGGCTCAGCTCGCGCACGCCGCGGATGACCACGCTGTCGCGCAGCCAGTGCTGATCGTCGCGTGCCGGGTAATCCATCGTATAATGAAGACCGCGGCTCTCTTGCCGTTGCAACGCGCACTCGACGACGAGCTGGGCCACGAGGGCGATGTTCCTGAGCTCGATCAAATCGCGGGTCAGAACGAAGTTCCAATAGTCTTCGCGGATCTCGTGCTCGAGCAGGGCCAGGCGCGAGCGGGCCCGCTCGAGGCGCTTGTTGCTGCGCACGATGCCGACGTAGTTCCACATCAAGCTGCGGATCTCGTCCCAGGCGTGGGCCACCAACACGTTTTCGTCGGGGTTCTTGGCGATGCCGGTGTTCCACTCGGGCACGCTGTCAGAGACGACGTCGCTCTTGGCCGCTCCGTTCATCAGGTCGGGGGCGACGAGGGCGGCGCGGTGGCCAAAGACGACGGCCTCGAGCAGCGAGTTTGAAGCGAGGCGGTTGGCGCCGTGCAGGCCGGTGTGGCTGACCTCGCCGGCGGCCAGCAGGCCGGGCAGGTTGGTGCGGCCCCATTCGTCGACGACCACGCCGCCGCAGCAGTAGTGGGCGGCGGGGACCACCGGGATCGGCTGCACGGTCATGTCGATGCCAAACTTCAACAGCTGGCCCGAGACGCCCGGGAAATGCTCGCGGATGAAGTCAGCCGGGAGATGCGTCATGTCGAGGACCACGTGGGGGTCGCCGGTGCGCTTGAGCTCACTGTCGATGGCCCGGGCCACGATGTCGCGCGGCGCCAGGTCTTTGCGGGCGTCGTAGTCGGCCATGAACGCGTGGCCGTCGATGCGCCGCAAGATGCCGCCTTCGCCGCGGCAGGCCTCGGTGACCAGGAAGTTCTTGGCCGCCGGGTGGTAGAGGCAGGTGGGGTGGAACTGGAAGAACTCCATGTTGGCCACCGCGCAGCCGGCCCGCCAGGCCATGGCAACGCCGTCTCCGGTGGCCACGTCGGGGTTCGTTGTATAACGATATACTTTTCCGGCACCGCCGGTGGCCAGCAGCACGACCTTGGCCCGGAACACCTCGATGGCGCGGGTCACTTCGTCGAGGACATAGACGCCCAGGCAGCGGTCTTCCCCGCCGGGGGTCTTCATGCCCAGGCGTCGTCTGGTGATGAAATCAATGGCGTGGTGGTGCTCGAAAAAAGTGATGTTGGGATGTGCAGAAGCCGCGGCCACCAGGGCTTCGGCGATCGAAAGTCCGGTGGTGTCTTTGGCGTGCACCACGCGGCGCGCCGAGTGGCCGCCTTCGCGGGTGAGGTCGAGCTGGCCGTCGTCGGGGTTGCGTGTGAATTGCACGCCGCGCTCGAGCAGCTCCTTCAAGCGCGCCGGTCCTTCTTCGACGCAGATGCGCACGATCTTTTTGTCGTTGAGGCCGTCGCCGGCGACCATGGTGTCTTCGACGTGGGCTTCGAAGCTGTCCTGGTCGTCGACGACGACGGCGATGCCGCCCTGGGCCCAGCGGGTGTTGCCGTCGAGGCGCTCGCGCTTGGTGATGACCGCGACGCGGCCGCGCTCGGCCATCTTCAGTGCGTAGGTGAGGCCGGCGGCGCCGGAACCGAGGACGACGGTGTCAAAGGCATGGCTCATGGCGGCGACGATACCGCGGGCCCCGGCCACAGCACGACGGCGACCTGACAACGCTGTCGCGATCGCCGCCGTCGACCGGGCCTTTGAGGCGCGTCCTGATGCCCCCGCGCCGGCAACGCGGCCGTGGCACATGTGATGCTCAGCCGGTCTCAAGCGGGCCTTGTCTCATCGCCCGTGACCGTCACCGACCCCGGAGCTCTTCATGTTGCGCGTCGCCGCCGTCTTTGCCCTGCTCGTTGCCACCCTGGGTTGTTCGACCATCGACTCCGAGGATCTCGAGACCAGCGGCATGACCGCGGCGATGGAGGTGCGCCGCGGCAGCGACGGCTCCGACGTCACCGTCTCCCTCGCGGCCGGCACCTTGAACTTCGTCAGCCTCAACAACGCCGACGGCCTGACGGCCACCGCCGCGGGCGAGACCGTCGCGCTCACCGAAGGCAACCTGCTGAACCTGGTTGCCTACCGCGGCCGCCTCGCCGCGCACGACACCGGTGACGAGGTCACGATCACCCTGACGCGGGCTGACAAGACGTCGGCTCCGACGTCGACGGTGACGTTGCCGGCCACGGTGGAGATCACGTCGCCGGCGGCCAGCGCTGCCTTTTCGCGCGCCGACGACGACATCGTCGTGGCCATCACCAGCGAAGACAGCGACGACGACCTCACGCTGCAGTGGAACGGCGACTGCATCAAGACCGGCAGCATCGACGTGCCCGCCGACCAGGCCTCGGTGACGATCAACAAGGGCACCATCGAACAGAAGCCGCAGAACGACGACAGCGACCCTGCCAGCGCGCCCGTGCCCGACAGCTGCGGCATGACCATCACGGTCGAGCGCCGCGTCACCGGCTCGCTCGACGGCGCCTATGAGGGCGGCTCCATCGCCGGCGTGACGTCGTCGTCGCGGGACCTGACCACCAACCTCTGATCGCGACGCTCGCTGCCACGCCCGTCGCCGCCGATCTGCTGAGCAGGACTCAAGCTGTGGCGCCGTCTGCGTCAGCAGACCCGTTCGCCGAGCCGCAGGGCGAGGCGTAGGTCGAGCCGTAGGTCGAGCCGTAGGTCGAGCCGCAGGTCGAGCCGTGTGCCGCGTCGTCTGCGGACACTGACGATCGCGCCTGCTGCACCAGCAGGTCGATCGAGGCGCGCAGCGCGGCGCGGGTCGGCGTCGCCGGCCCGCGCACCCGGTCAATGGCCTTGAGGGATGATTCGACGTCGTCAGCGACGACCCAGGCCGGGGCCGAGGGATCGAACTTGACGAGGCCGCGAATCACCATCCGCACCAGGATCGAGAACAGGCCGTCGCCGAGGGGCAGGGTGATGAGGCGGCGCATCCGGGGGCCAAAGCCGGCGATCTGGCGGGCGCACTCGGCGCGGGCCGGCGCGTCTGGCGGCGACGACGAGGGCAGGATCACCTGCAGCAGGACGAAGTTGCCGGGGTCGCGCTCCAGGGTGCGTGTCATGCATTCGCCGGCGAAGCGGACCCGTTCGAGACGCGATGGCGCGCTCCATACAAAGACCAGGACGTCGCCGAGCTGGGTAAAGACGACGCCGTCGCCGTGCTGCTGGATCGGTCGGTCTGCCGACATGTGCGCTCCCGGTGTTGCGTTTCCCTCCATCGGCGACGCCGCGCCGGACTTGAGTCGACGGCGACGCCGGCTCGGATCTGCTGTTGACGCCCGCCGAGCTGCGCCGGTCATGGCCGTGATCGACACGGGCTTCCCGAGCCCCGGTGCGATCGCTCACCGCTGTGTGTGGTTCCGCCCGGTCGTGGTCCGGTTCGACGGTGTCGACCGCAACGCCGCGGTGAGCAGCGCCGGCTTCATCGCTGGCCTGGCCCTTGCGTTGATCTGGCGACCGCACGTGGCCGTCGCTGC
>JBKJNL010000900.1:0-5320 GCA_046593615.1 Myxococcota bacterium
GGCCAGTGTTCGGCGGCGACGGCCACTGCTTCGCCGACACCCTCGTCGGAGGCGCCGAAGACTTCGAGGCCGTAGCCGCAGCTCGCGACGCGCACGACGAGGTCGACGACAACGAGCGCGACCGCGACGCGCACGAGCACGAGGTCGACGAGCGTGATCGGGGCGACGGCGCGCTTCATCACATTGCGATCGCGTAGCGGGCGGCGACGTAGGCGCGCATGTTGGCCCGCTCGCCAGCGGTTGCGTTGGCGGCCATGACGACGACTTCGGCAACGGCAATGTCGCTGCAGTTTGTGCCGGTCGCGCGTGACCCAAGGGTGAAGCCACCGCCGCCCAGCGCGCCGCCGGGCCCTGTCGCGGCCGCCTCGTTGTTGACTTGGAGCGACGACGACGCGCCGTCTAGAACAGCCGCAGCAAGAGCGAACACGCCCAGGGTGAGCGACACCGGCCCGACATGGGTGCCCCCATACACTCTAATCTGAGGCGTAACGCTTTGCTGGGTGAGCAGCATACTATCGGCGGTGTTGCCGTCGCAGATGGCGTCGTCGACCGTCCAAGTGGATTGCTTGTAGACAACAAAGATTGTCTCCGGCTGAACCAGTGTGAACGCGCCGGCTTTGAGTGAGTCGTTGACGCCATCGAACGTGATCGCCGGCAACCCGTTGATGGCCCCCGCCGTGACCACGGGCTGATTGGCTGCGGTCGCCTGCACGAGGTGGTTGGCGTTGCCGCTGAGGTCATTCCACTGGCTGACGCCGGTGCCGATCGTGATGCCGGTGTCGCTCTTGTACCAAGCGCGCAGGTTGGTCAGCGACGCCGGGGTGAACGACGAGCGCTTCTTTTGCGTCGTGCGCCAACCGAACTTCGGGGACCACGCGGGGCGCAGCATTCAGCCCTCGATCGCGGACGAGACGGAGTAGGACATGGCCGCAGCGTCAGCGACGACGTAGAGGTCCCAGCCAGACGGGATCGTGAACGACTGCGTCTGCCCTGGCGCCACGTGGGTGCCAGCGGTTGCCGCGAACGTGGCGACGAAGGTCGGCGCAGCCGCACCGGCGTCGACGGTCTTCCATGCGATGTGGTTGGTGGCGTTCGGGTTGTAGACCGTGACCTGACGCGCGCGGCTGCGGCTGCTGAGGCCGGTCTCGTCAGGGTCGAGAGTGACCAGTGCGGGCGTGGTGCCGAGGTTGGCCGCTGCCTGCGTGGTGGGGTGGCTGCCGAGCGGCGCGGGCCTGACGGTGTTGTTCACGGTGACTCCTGAAGGGACTGAAGGTTCTCGACGAGGTCGGCCTGATTGCGCTCGGCCCTGGCTTGCGCGCGGGTCATCGAAGTGCGCTTCCAGCCGCCGCCGCTGATGCCGAGCCGGCGGCGGATGACCTCGGCGGGCATGCCCTGCTGCTCGAGCTGCGCGATGAAGCCCGCACGTTTGCCGGAGGGCAGTGCCTCGAACACGGCCTTCAGCTCCGACCCTTGCTTCGTCGCTGCCACCTGTGCGGCCTGACGGCCATCAGGATCGACGGCGGGCATCGACCGCGCAATCTCTTTGGCGTGGCGAACTGCGCTGCCCTCGGCGGCACTCAGGCCCGCCGGTGAGGGCGACGGCTCGGGCATCGGCAGGCCGTCGAATCCCGTGTTGGTCGGCCTGGGGGTCGTGCCCCAGTTCTCGGCGCGTGCGTTGCGCATCCAGTCGGGGAGCCCGCCGGGAGCCTGCTCAGGCACCATGTCGGCCGTGGTCGACGTGCCGTTGGCGTCAAGGAGCGCGTCGAGGTCGCCTGCGGCACCAGCGGGCTCCGGGGCGACCGGCGGCGCGTCGGGTGCCATGCGAGCGTCGACGAGGCCGTCAAGGTCATCGGCCGGGGCCGCGAACTCGAGGCGGGCTGCGGGGGTCGCCGGCGCGCGCATGAGGTCGTCCATCGACGACATGCCGGGGTTCGAGAAGCGCGGGGGCGCCTTTGGGTCGAACGGGGCCACGTCGAGGGCGAGCGGGGACCCGGTTTCGGCGGTGGGCGGGACAACGGGGTCGTCGGGCATCGAGCGGACGAAGTCGTCGAGGGTCTGGGGCTCTGCGCTCGGGGTCGCCGTGCGCGCATCGATCTCACGCAGCACCTTGCCGCGCTCGGGGCTGATGAGTTCCATGACGTCGAGCGGCTTCACCCTGCCGGCGCTGCTTTTGGCGCCCTGGATGCGGCCCTTCGCGCTGTCGAGGGCGCCTTTGCGGATCGCGGGGTTTGCCGCTGCGCCGACGCCAGAGAGCACGGCGCCGGCCACGCCGCCGTAGAGGCCGCCCTTCACGGTGTTTTCGCCGACGTTGCCTTCGTCCTGGCCGAAGCCTGAGACGGCGCCGGTGCCTGCGCCAACGCCGAAGCCCTGAAGCAGGGCGCGGCTGAGGTTCGGTGCGCTGGTGACGGCCTTGGCTGCCTTGCCGCCGGGGAGGATGGCGCCACCGAGGGTTGCCGCGAGCTCGCCAGCGTGCGCCGCAGTGGGGGCGAAGCGGCGGATGGCGTCGTTCTCGTCGCGCTGGCCGTCGCGGCCCTTCTCGTAGGCGTCGAAAGCGTTATTGGGGACCCCGTCGAAAACCGAGGCTGCGGCGCTCAGTCCGCCGGCCACCTCGTCGTCGAGACCCATGCCGAGCGTCTTGCCCGCCTGCTGTGTGAAGGCGGCCGCGTTCTCAAGGAAGCTCGGGTCGCTCTCGGCGGCGTCGAGGTCGGGCTGTGCCTCGCGGGTGACGTCGCCGAGCTTGACGCCGTGCACCTGGCGCACGGCCTTGAGTCCGGGGAGCCCGGAGGACTTGAGGCGCACCACCTCGCGCTTCTCCTCGTCGGAGAACGCGTTGTAGATGGAGGCGGCGGTGGCCTTGTTCATCAGTCTCCCAGGATCTCGTCGGCGGACGGCAGGTCGGAGCCGCTCACGTCGTCGCCGGCGGTGACGTCGTTCCGCTTCAAGATGGCGTCGATGCCCTTGATCAGGCTCGAGAGCCCGCGCTCGTTCTCCTCGAGTTTCACGAAGAAGTCGGCGGGCGCGTCCTCCATCGTCGGCACCGAGGGGAGGATCGATGTCTCCATCTCCTTGTCGGAGGCGGCGGCGCCGGTGACCTGGTTCTTGTAGGCGTTGGTGAACTGTTGCAGCGGCGTCGCCACGCGCCGGAACTTTTCGTTCGACGAGCCAGCCAAGCGGCGCACGGCGTCGGAGATGCTGCTGGCCTTGCCGAGCTCGGCCGCGACCTCCGGGTCGCCAACAAGCTGCCGGACACGCGCGAGGGACTGGCGCACCGACATGCGGTCGGTGCGGGTCTTCTGGAGCGACGTGACCGTCGCCGGCGTCGGCGCCGTCAGGTCGGGCGCAGCGTCAGCGCGGTCGATCTTGCCACCCAGCGCCTTGATTTGGAGACGGCGCAGCTCGGCGCGCTCAGCGTCGGCCTGTTCCTGCTCCGGCGTCTTCGGCTTCGGTCCGCGCGGCTTGCTCTTGTCGAAGTCGAGGCGGTCGCGCCCGAGCTGCAGCTTGGCCGCGTTGTCGGCTGCGTTCTGCGTGGCGCCCTGCTTCTTCAGTTCAAGCGCGGTGACGTCGGCCGTGTTGCTCGCGGCCATCTTGGCTTCGGCGTTGCGCTGGTCCTGCCCCTGCGCCGCCTTTGCAGCCGCCGCCTTCTCAGCCGCCGCCGTCGCCGCGGTGCGCTTCTCGGTGTTGGCCTTCACCGACGACGCCAGCGCCGTCGACGCCGCAGCCCGACCGCGTGCCCGGATCGGGCGCATGAGGTTGTCGAGGATGCCGCCGCTCTTCTCGGACAACTCCGGGTTGGCGTCCATGAGCGATCGGGCTTCCTCGTTGTCGACGACGTCGGCGTTCCGGGCCGCGAAGGTGGTCGCCTCGTTCTCAGCTTGCTCGCCGAGGGTGTCGCCGATGGTGCTGGCGGCGCTGACGCCGGCGGGGACGAGCGACGAAAAGGCGTTGGCCCATGCGCCGGTGGTGGCCGCGTCGCGCTGGCCCTCGCGAATCTCGCGGTCGCGCTCGGACTCGGCGAGGCCGGCGGCGGTGAGGATGTCGAGGCGCTGCGAACGTCGGCTCACGAGAACACCAGCTGCATCTGGTCGCGCGAGGGCGAGACCCATTGGAAGCCGGCGTTGCCACCAGCGGGGTAACGGGTCGCCTGGCGGAGCGGCTGCACCGTCCAAAGCGGGATGTTGATCGAGGCAATCGCCTGCTCGCGCAGCTTCTCTTCGCGCGACGTCAGCGAGGCCAGCGGCGGGTCACCGGTCTTCGTCCACAGCTCGTTGGCGGCGATGACGGCCATGAGCTTGTCGAAGAGCGGGGCGGCGACGGCAGAGCCCCACAGGAACGACGTGGCGCCACTGGCAGGGAACGCCGGGCGCGCCACGTAGCCGACGACGAGAGTCTGTGGACCGGAGACGGTGCGGCCCCAGTCGGTGTTTCGGCAGGGCGGCACCTGCAGGCGCTGGGTGCCGACGACGAGGGCGACATAGTTGATGCGCAACGGCCCCTCGGTCGAGAGGTCGACGCTGCCGTTGCTCGCCGCCGTCTTGGTAGCCTCGACGTTGAACAGGTTGCTGCCGGCGCCAACGGCGGCTTGTGCCACTTCGTACTGCGCGCTCCTCAAGGCGTCGTCGATGTCGGCGTCGCTGACGAGCGGGTTGCTGTCGGTGTCGTCGATGAGCCGGCGGACGACGGCGCGCGTGTCGGTGAGGGTCGCCATCAGCGCCTCCCGTGGATGATGGCCGCGCGAGCTTCGTCACCACCGCGCGAAAGGAAGCGCTCCAGTCCGCGGCGCATGTCGCTGCTGACCAGGGCGCTGCGTCGCTTGTGGCGCGCGGTGGCCTTCTCCGCAGCTCGAGTGTGGACGGCGACGACGGCTTCGTCGGCGAAGAACTGCTTGCCGTAGAAGGCGTCGAGCACACCGCGCTGGCCCTCGACGACGTGAATCAGGCGCGGGGCTCGCTCGCTGTCGTGGCGGTTGACGATGGCGACGCCGACAAGCTCGCCGAAATGCTGCACGACGACGTCGCCAATGGGCGTGTCGGTCAGCAGGTCGCGGTCATTGATGGCGTCGACGTCGGCCATGGGTCAGGCCTTCGGGGCGTTGGCTGCGGCGTCGAGCTCGGCCTGCGCGGCCCTCTGCTCGGGCGTGAGGGCGGCGTGGTTTGCCTTCACGTTGGCGCTGGCGGTCTTCGCTTTGACCTTGGCGGACTTGAGGCGCTCGTTGTGCTCCTTCACCTTGGCGTCGCGCTCGGCCAGCGCGGCCTTGCGGGACTCCGCGGCTGCCTTCGGGTCCGGGCGCCAGGTGCCGGGCTCGCTGAACGCCGGGTCAGCG
>JBKJNL010001028.1:0-3937 GCA_046593615.1 Myxococcota bacterium
CGTCGACGGGCACGACCGGGTACGGGATGCCGAAGCGGCCGGCGATGACGTCGATGTCGCGGCGGGGGCTCTCGACGGCGAGGCCGACGAAGCGGACCTGGTCGCGCCACTTCACAGACGACGCGGCGAGCTCGGGCAGCTCTTGCAGGCAGGGCCCGCACCAGGTGGCCCAGACGTTGACGAAGACCAGCTGGCCGCGCCACTGCTCGAGGTCAAAGGCGCCGCCGTCGAGGGCCACCCCGCGCGTCGCCGGGGCCTGCGCGCCTTTGGTCAACACGTCGCCACCGCCGACCATCAGCTGGACGAGCAGGGCCAGCAGGCCAGCGACGCCCACGGCGCGGATCAAGGGTCGAAAGCGCTCCATCACACCTTCTACGAACCTGGGGCTGAACCTGTTACGCCCCGCGGATGGCCCGCCGCGGCGACGACGTCATCGGCTTCACGCGCATCTTCGTCTTGTTCTTGACGTTGGTGTTGTTGCCGTCGCTCTTCATGTCGGGCTTCGGCGTCATCGCCATCATGAACGTCAGCCAGGCCGACAAGCAGCGGCGGCGCGAAGAGGCCGAAGTCGTCTTGCGCACCGCCGAGCGGCAGCTGGTGGCCACCCTCGATCAGGGCGACCGCGCGATGCGCGCGGGTCTCGACGCCGGTCAGCCGCCGGGTCAGGTCGTGCGCGACGCCCGCGCCGACGGCGCGGCCGTCGGTGCCTGGGTCGTGTTTCCGCCGGGCACGCCACAGCCGGGCATCCCCGACGTCATCGACGCTGCCCCGCCCTTCACCGATCCCGCGCTGCAGGAGCAGTTGCGCGCCGTCACCCTGCGCGGCGTCGTCAGCGCCACCGCCGCCCACGTCTCCGTCGAAGACCAAGCCTTTGTCGGCGTGGCCTCGATGCAGCGGCTCTCCGACGGACGCGTGCTGCTCTACGCCATCGACGAGTCGCTCTTGCAGGAGCGCCTGCCCAAGCGGGTCAACGGCGTGCAGGTCTCGCTGAGAATCGACTCGCGGGTAGATACTCCGGTGGAGGGCGCGCTCTCGCGCTTGATGACCTCGGAACCCGTGGTCGTCGAAGAGCTCGTGGCCCGCCGGCTCGAGCCACCCTTCAATCGCTTCACGCTCGTGGCCGAGGCGCCGCCGTCGTCGGCGACCACCATCGTCGTCGTCTACATCGTGCTGCTGGTGGTCTTCCTCGTGACGCTCATCGTCGGCGTCGTCATCACCGCCCGCCTCATCTGGCAGGAGACCCGGCTGTCACGCCTGAAGACCGACTTTGTCAGCCACATGAGCCACGAGCTGCGCACGCCGCTGACCTCGATCCGGCTGTTCATCGAGACCCTCAAGCTCGGCCGCGCCGAGAGCCCCGAAGAGCAGCAGGAGTGCCTCGTGCTGCTTGCCAAAGAGACCGAGCGCCTCAGCGAGATGATCGAGCGCGTGCTCGGCTACGCGCGCCTCAAGGCCGGGCGGCGGTTGTTCCAACAAAACGATGTGCCGGTGCCCGACATCATCGACGACGCCCTCGACGCTTTTCGGGCCCACACGCTGGCGGCGCCGATGACGGGTGGCCTCGAGCTTCGCACCGAGATCGATGCCGACCTGCCGCGCGTGTACGTCGACCGCGAAGCCGTCGTCGAAGCCCTCGTCAATCTTGTGGGCAACGCCTGGAAGTACACGGGCGCCGAGAAGCGCATCGTCGTCTTTGCCCGCCGCGCGCAGCCGGGGGCCGCCGGGGCCATCGCCGGCCGCCGCGGGCGCGTCGTCGTCGGCGTCACCGACAACGGACCGGGGCTGCCGAAGCACGAGCACCAGCGTATTTTCGAGCGCTTCTACCAGGCGCGCTCACTGCTCTCGGGCAAGACCGCGGGCTCGGGCCTTGGCCTGGCCATCACCAAAGCGATCGTCGAAGGCCAGGGCGGCCGCATCGGTGTCGAGAGCGAGCCTGGTCATGGCTCGACCTTCTGGATCGAGCTGCGCCCGGCGAAGAACAAGACGCCGACCGTCGACCGCTGACGTGCTCGGTTTTTGCGCGGACGGCCGGCAGACCGCTGTCAGACCTTGAGCGAGAACGGCGTGAACGAGGTGTCGACGTCGTAGAAGTCTTCGTTCTCCTGGCGCTTGAACCAGGCCACGATCTTCACGGTCAGCGGCGTGGCCAGGACTTCCCAACCGACCTTGATGCAGTAGTTGGTGATGAGCACGGCGACGAGCTGCTCGTTCGACCACATGCCGTAGAACGCGAGCGGGTAGAAGATCAGCGAGTCGACCGCTTCGCCGACGACGGTGGAACCGATGGTGCGCAGCGGCAGGTAGCGCCCTCTGGTGAGCACCTTGAGGCGCGCCAGCGTGAAGCTGTTGACGAACTCGCCGCAGAAGTAGGCGATGAGCGACGCCCCCGCTACGCGCCACGTCGCGCCAAAGGCCCACTCGAGCAGCGCCTGGTCTTTGAACGAGTCGGCCGGCGGCAGACCGACGACGACAGCGGCCTGGAACGAGGCAAAGAACAAGGCGGCGAAGCCGGCCCAGACGACGCGGCGGGAGCGGGCGTAGCCGTAGACCTCGGTGAGGATGTCGCCGAACAGGTACGAGATCGGAAAGAACAGGTTGCCGGCGCCAAAGACCACGACGCCGAGGAGGGGCACGTCGACGGCGGCGATCTTGCGCACGCCGATCAGGTTGCTGCAGAGCAGGACGCAGACAAAGGCGGCCATGACGAGGTCGTAGTAGCGGTGGCTGCGGCCCGGGCCCGAGCGGCCCTGGAGCGGGGAACCCGGGTGCCCCTGCTGGAGCGGAAGATCCGGAAGGGCCGGCACCTGGGGACCGGCGACCGACGGGGGGGCTGCGCTCATCCGCCTGTGATGCCGGATTCGCTCACCGCGATGCAAGCGCCGTGGTTGTCGCCGCCGTCGTCGTCGGAGAAGCTCGGGCCATGGCCCTCTTGCCGCCCATCGATTTCGCGCGCTTCATCGACGAACACCGCCACCTGCTCAAGCCGCCGGTGGGTAATCATGAGGTGTATCGCGATCATGAGTTTATTGTGATGATCGTCGGCGGGCCGAATTCACGTACTGATTATCATGTCGACCCGGGTGAAGAGTTCTTCTACCAGGTCGAGGGCGACATGGTGCTCCGCGTCATCGACGACGGGCGGCCCCGGGACCTCGAGATCAAGCAGGGTCACATCTTTTTGTTGCCGGCTTTCGTGCCGCATTCACCACAGCGTCGATCGAACACGGTCGGTCTGGTCATCGAGCGGCGACGCCGCGCCGACGAGCTCGATGCCTTTGAGTGGTACTGCGAGAAATGCGGCTGCCGGCTCTACCGCGAAGACCTGCACGTGACGTCGATCGTGACCGACCTGCCGCCGGTCTTTGCGCGCTACGAATCCAACGTCGAGCACCGCACATGCAAAGGCTGCGGCGACGTCATGCCGACGCGCGCTGCCGCCCGCGGCAGCGCCGGGCCCTGACGACGCCGGGCGCGCGCTTCCCGCGCGCGGCGCATCGGACGTCGCCGTGCTCGCCGTGCTCGCTGGCTGGCGTCGCCGGAGGTTGGTCACGGACCGAGGCAAAATGGCGGAAGGGCACCGGCCGTGGGATGGCTGCGGCATGGAGGTTCGCATGACATTGAAGTTCAGCCGTGCCGCCGTCTTGAGCGCCGGCCTCGGCGTCGCCATCGGGCTCGCGGGCGCCCCGGCACACGCACAGGATGCGCGGAAAGAGGCGATGGAAAAGGCAAAGGCCAAGGCAAAAGCCGAAGCCGAGGCCAGGGAAAAGGCCAAGGACGCCAGAGACGCAAAGGACGTCAAGGACGCCAAAGACGTCGACAACAGCAAGGCGAGGGACGGAGACCCCGACGACGGCAACGCCTACGGCAAGTCCGTCGAGGGCGAAAACGCGAAGCACCAGATGCGGCTCGCCAAGCTGTCGCGCCTCGAGCAGATCGC
>JBKJNL010000091.1:0-5176 GCA_046593615.1 Myxococcota bacterium
GCGTCGCGCTCGACCCCGCGGCCCGCCAACGTGTCGGCGCCTTTTTGAACGACGAAGGCGAGCTCGGCCGCCTGCTTCACCAGCAACACGCTTGAGTGCTTGCCGCTCGCGGCGGCCGGTCTCGTCGTGGCGGCTTGTGACGTGGGTCGGCCGTGCGGGCGGCCCCGCGGCTTTGTCGTTGGTGGATCCCCATGTGTCCGCTTCCGGGCCCGGCGAAAGCCTGTGGGCTACACTCGCCGGCATGCGTGCTGTCGTCGTCTTTTCCTCGCTGTTTGTTGCTCTGACGCTCGCCTCGTGCGGAGGTTGTGGCGCTGAAACACCCAACGGCGACGAGGGCGAAGGCGAGGGCGTGCAAGGCGAAGGCGAAGGTGAAGGCGAACCAAACGAAGGCGAAGGAGAGGGCGAAGGCGGCACCGGCGAAGGCGAAGGCGAAGGCGAAGGCGAAGGCGACACCGGCGGCGAGGGCGAGGGCGAGGGAGAAGGAGAAGGCGAGGGCGAGGGCGAAGGCGACACCGGCGGCTGCGTGACCGACGCCGACTGCAACGCCGGCCAGGTGTGCACGGGCATCCGAAACGGCAACGTGCTGGAGCGGGCCTGCGTGGCCCCGGTCGGCGGCGACGCGCCCGGCACGCAATGCACCGCGTCTACCGCCGCCGACTGCGAGAGCGGGCTGTGCGGCGGCTCCCCGGCGTTGTGCACCGCCTTTTGCGCCAACGACGCCGACTGCGCCGCCAACCAGGCCTGCACCAGCGGCACCCTCGTCGTCGACGGACGCGGCTTCAACAACACCAGCTTCTGCACGACGCGCGTCTTTGCGCGGCTCGTATGCACCACCGAGGCCGACTGCGCGGAGCGGGGCCAGACCTGCTCCGAGGTCGAGGCCATCAACGACATCCTGACGCCCATCTGCGCCAACCCGCCCGCCGGCGACGGCGCCCTCGGCGACACCTGCCAGGGCACGTCGCTCGAGAACGCCGGCGACTGCGCCTCGGGCTTCTGCGACGACGCCGACCTCGGCCAGTGCGTCGACAGCTGCGCCACCGACGCCGACTGCGCGCCGGATTTGATCTGCACCGACTCCCACCTCGGCAACGTCGC
This sequence comes from Myxococcota bacterium, assembly GCA_046593615.1. Taxonomy (GTDB): domain Bacteria; phylum Myxococcota; class UBA727; order UBA727; family VGSZ01; genus VGSZ01. The sequence continues at coordinate 1,099 of JBKJNL010000091.1, forward strand.
CGGCCGCTGGTGCGCCGAGCCGTGCGGCCGCATGAGCGACTGCGGCTTCGACGCCGCCACCGCCGACACCCGCGTGTGCAAGCGCCGCTGTGACGACGTCGACGACGCCAGCGCCGGCGGCGCCGACGGCTTCGAGCTCGTGTGCACGCCGCCCGTCGGCGACCGCGACCTCAACGCCGTGCTCGCGGCCGGCGAAAACGCGACGCTGTGCAAGTCGGGCTTCTCGGTGACGACGGGCGGCGTGGCCTATTGCTCACAGCCCTGCGTCGACAACGCCGAGTGCGGCGCCAACCTGACCTGCACCTTCAACTCCACCACCGCGTGCGGTGGCGTCGAAGACCCGTTCACCTACTGCCGCCGTCCGTGACGACCACCACGACAACTGCGACGACGTTGACGACTTCGACGTCGTTGACGTCGTTGACGTCGTTGACGGGGCCGCCAGCGACGAGCAAGGCGGCGGGCGTGCGCATCTGGGGCATCTCCGACCTGCATCTGTCGTTCTCGAGCGACAAGCCGATGCACATCTTTGGCGAGCATTGGCAGGGCCACGATCAAAAGATGGCCACCGCCTGGGATGCCCTCGTCGGCGACGACGACGTCGTCTTGTGCCCCGGCGATCTGTCCTGGGCCCTGAAGCTCGACGAGGCCCGCCTCGACCTGGCCTGGATCGCCGCCCGCAAGGGTCGCCTGAAGATCCTGACGCGCGGCAACCACGACTACTGGTGGAGCGCCATCGGCAAGGTCCGCAGCGCGCTGCCGGCGACGCTGGTGGCCCTGCAGAACGACGCCGTCGACCTCGGCGCTGTCACCGGCGGCGCCATCGATGCCGTCGTCTGCGGCTCACGGCTGTGGAGCTGCCCCGGCGCCCTCGACTGGGACGCCCACGACGACAAAATCTACCTGCGCGAGGTCGAGCGCCTGAAGCTGTCGCTCTCGGCCGGCCAGAAGATGGCCGCTGGGCGACCGCTGCTCGCGGCCATCCACTACCCGCCCTTCGACAAGCAGCAGCAGCCCACGGCCTACAGCCGGCTGCTCGAAGAGTTCGGTGTGCAGCTCTGCGTCTACGGCCACCTGCACGGCCGCCGGGCCCACAAGACGGCCTTTGAAGGGCAGCGCAACGGCGTGCGCTACCACCTGATCGCCTGCGACCACCTGCAGTTCTCGCCGGTGCCGCTGTGGCCCGCAGCGGCAGCTCCGTCGTCGTCGCTTTCGACCCCGGACGCGGATCGTGGAAGAGTCGGCCCGTGATGCGCACCGTCGTCTTGCTCGCTGTCGTCGTCACTGCTGCCATCACCGCCGGCGGCTTCTCGCCCGCGCGCGCCGGCCCGCCGTCGTCCAGCATCCAGACTTCGGGCGCCCTGGCTGCCGCCCGGCCGAAGCCGAAGCCGACCGCGCCGAGCCAATGGGTGGCGCTCGTGCACCTCGAAGGAGAAGTGCCGTCGTCGTGGGTCTCGGCCCTGACCGCCAGCGTGCGCACCGCCGGCGACCGCACCTGGATCGACGCCCCCGCCATCAGCCTCGACGACGCCGCCCTCACGCTCGGCTGCGCCTCATGGGGACCGGGCTGCGCCGCGCAGGTGGCGGGCATGACCGGCGCCAGCAACGCCGTCATCGTCGAGGCCCGCCGCGCCCCGGGCAGCGCCGTGGTCTCGGTCGCCGTGGCCGCGGTCGCCGCCGACGGCAGCCCGGTGGCCCTCGCGGGCGCCGGCCCGAACACCGGTGCGGGCGAGCACATCGACGTCTCCGTCGACGACAACGGCCTGAAGCTGGCCCAGGTGTGGATCGCCGGGGCCATCAAGGGCGTGCGCCCGACGGTGCTGGTGGTGACCTCCGACCTCGACGGCACCGAGGTCGTCGTCGACAACGTGCCGGTGGGCAAGACGCCGTTGACGCTGGTCGACGTCGCCGCCGGGCCCCACGCGCTGCTGCTGCGCCGCGAGGGGCGGGCGCCGATCTCCCGCGCCATCGACGTCAAGAACGGCGTCATCAACCGCGAGCACGGCGTGCTGTCGTCGGGCGGCCTGGCGATGAAGACGACCCCCGTCGTCGCCGCGGTCGTCGACGGCGTGCCTGCGACGCCACCCGACGCCAGCCCCCCTTTGGCCGTGATCGGCTGGAGCATCGCCGGTGTCGGCGCCGCGGCCGCCGTCGGTGGCGCCGTCGTCGGCGGGCTGGCGATGGGCGACTACTACCGCCTGCTCGACGACAACGGCAACGTCAAGGTGCGCTTGTGCGCGATCGACGGCGGCTTCGCGCCCAGCGGCGACGGCCGGTGCCAGGGTGACGACATCGTGCCCCGCACCCGCGACAACGACGCCATCACTGACTTTCGCGGCGACCTGTTGACCCAGGCCGCCATCGGCTTCGCCATCGGTGGCGCGGGGCTCGTGGTCGCCGGCGTCGGCGCGGGCATGGCCGTCGTGCTGGGTGGCGAAGAAGCCGACGACGCCGCCGTCACCCCGGCGCGCTGAGGCCCGCCCACCCTTTTGACAGCCGCCGCCCGGCAGACGAGAGATCCGGCCGTCCGCCGGGCAACCTGTCCGCAGACATCGCCTTTTCGGGAGCGTTCATGTCCTCCGTCGCCCGCCTCGCGTGGATCGTGCCTTGCCTCATCGTCGGCTTCATCGGCGCGGGCTGCCCCCGGCCGGTGCCCCTCGACCCCGACGCCGGCACCGTCGTCGACGGCCCCCAGCTGGTGAGCTGCAACGAAGTCAGCGAGTGCCCGGGCTTCGTCGAAGGCGCCGCCAGCCAGGTCGTGCGCTGCGACGGCGTGTGCCTGACCATCTGCAACGGCGTCGACGAGGCCTGCCCGGCCCAGTTCTTCTGCGACCCCGACGGCACCTGCAAGATCGGCTGCAAGAACTCCAGCGAGTGCGCGGCCGATGAGCTGTGCTCGGCCGGCGACTGCCTCATCGGCAGCTCGCAGTGCGGCTCGAAGTGCGACTGCCAACCCGGAGAAATCTGCACCGACGGCCAGTGCGTCGCCGCCGCCGCCGACAACAGCTGCGCCGCCAGCGCCGAATGCCCGCGCGGCCCGATCCTGCCCACCGACGAATGCGAAGCCTTTTTCTGCAACGGCGCCACCGACTCCTGCTTCGACCCGAGCCCCACGCCCTGCACCGCGTCGGCGGAGTGCACCGGCCGCCCCGGCTGCACCGGCGGCACGGTCTGCACCTGCACCAGCGCCGGCGCCTGCGTTCCCGACGCCAGCTGCACCACGGCCACCGAAAACGCCGACTGCGGCAGCGGCAACTTCTGCGACGGCAACGGCGACTGCCAGGCCCTGCCCGCCTGCGCCGGCGACGCCACCTGCACCGGCCTCGGCCTGACCTGCAACGAGGGCACCGCCAAGTGCGAGCGCCCGCAGAGCTGCACGATCTCGAGCAACTGCACCTTTGCGCCCAACAGCTTCTGCACCGGCGGCTTCTGCGCCGCGCCGACCTGCAACAACGGCGGCACCACCTGTGCGGTGGGCCAGAGCTGCTCCGCCGACGGCCGCTGCGTCACCCAGGGCACCGGCACCGAATGCGCCGGCAACGACAGCTGCCCCACCAACCAGTTCTGCAACTTCTCGCTCAGCCCCGCGCAGTGCGCCCTCGGCTGCCGCGACAACACCTCGTGCCCGGCGAACCAGAACTGCAACGGCAGCCACCAGTGCGCCGGCGGCGCGGCCGGCGGCGGCTTCGGCGAGTCCTGCATCGACGACTCCGAGTGCAGCGCGCCCATGATCTGCGGCGGCTTCACGTCGACCTGCGCCGAAGCCTGCGGCAGCCCCGCCGATTGCATCGCCTGCTCGGCGGCCAACGGCTCGTGCACCTGCAACGGCTTCGGTTTCTGCCAGGCCGGCTGAGCTGATCGTCGGCGCCATCCTGCAGGGCGGGCGCTCCACGCGCATGGGGCGCGACAAAGCCCACGTCGACATCTTTGGACTGCCCATGCGCGAGCACGTGCGGCGCGCCCTGTCAGCCGTCACCGACGCCATCGTGCAGGTCGGCGGCGACGGCGCCGACGTCATCGACGACGGATCGGGCACCTTCGGCGCCATCGTCGCGCTGCTCGAAAGCGGCCTCGGCGA